>JBBQIO010000029.1:0-12834 GCA_038325015.1 Polyangia bacterium | reverse complement strand
CTCGGGGGCCGAAGAGGTGGCGGGAGCGCCCATGATGCTCAGGCTCCGCCCTTGACGGCGGCGCACACTTTTTCGGTCTCGACCCCCGACGGACGTTCGTCGGAAAAGACCGCTTTGCGGGCAAACTCGACGGCAATGGCTGGCTTCATGCCGCGCGCCGTGGCCAGGACGCCGTCGCGGATGCACTTGAGGTACTTGCCGCTCGAGACGCCGAGTAGCTCGATGTTGGTCGCGATCGGCTGCAGCATTCCGTAGCACAAGAGAATGCCCAAGAAGGTTCCGACCAGCGCCGCGGCGACGTGATGGCCAATCTCTTCGGGCCCGCCGTCGAGGTGGCCCATGGTGATGACGATGCCGAGCACGGCGGCGACAATGCCCAGGCCGGGCAGCGCGTCGCCCGTGGTTTTGAGGAGCGCGACCGGCAGGCTCTCCTCTTCATGATGCGTATCGAGTTCGGCGTCGAGCAGGCTCTCGAGATCTTCGGGTGCGATGCCGTTGACCAGCTGCGCCAGAGCGTCGCGGAAAAACTCGGAGGCGTGATGGTTGGCCAAAAAGTCCGGGTATTTCTTGAACACGTCGCTCTTCTTCATGTCGTTCAAGTGGCCGTCGAGCGCGACCAGGCCGTTGCGCTGCGCGAACTGGTAGACGTGAAACTGCAATTTCAAGAGTTGTAGATAGTCGGCTTTGACGGGCGCCTTTCCGGAAAAGGCCCGTTTGAGCGCCTCCAGGATGCGGCCGCGCATCTTGCCGGGCGCCGCGATGATCAGCGTTCCGATGGCGGCGCCGCCGATGACGAGAAACTCGCTCGGCTGAACCAGCACCGCGAACGGGCCACCCGACATCCCGAAGCCGCCCAGGACGGCACCAAAGACCACGACCAATCCGATTATGACAAACATGGCAAGAGGAGTATCGACAGACCCCGTCTAGTCTGTAGGGCCGGCCGGCGCTCGGTTCGATCCCGAGCGATCTAGTGTGCGGTCCGGTTAATTCTGCGGGCTTTCGATAGCCGCCTCGACTCGCTCGCTACCGGAAGATCCACACAATTAACCGGACAGCACACTCGTTAAAACTCGACCACCGTGCGGATCGACGTGCCGGCGTGCATCAGGTCGAACGCCTCGTTGATCCGTTCGAGCGGCAGCGTGTGCGTGATCAGACGATCGATCTCGACGCGCTTGTCCATGTACCAGTCGACGATCCGCGGCACGTCGGTGCGACCGCGCGCGCCACCGAACGCCGAGCCCTTCCAGACGCGACCGGTGACGAGCTGAAACGGCCGGGTCGCGATCTCCTGGCCGGCGCCAGCCACGCCGATGACCACGCTCACACCCCAGCCACGATGGCAGCATTCGAGCGCCTGCCGCATCAGCTTGACGTTGCCGACGCATTCGAAGCTGTAGTCGGCGCCACCGCCGGTGAGCTCGACGAGCGCGGCGACTAGATCGCCTTCGACGCGCGCCGGATTGACGAAGTGGGTCAGCCCGAAGCTGCGCGCCAGCACCTCGCGATCGGGATTGAGGTCGACGCCGACGATCTGGCTGGCGCCGGCCATGCGCGCACCCTGCACGACGTTGAGCCCGATGCCGCCGAGCCCGAAGACGACGACGCTGGCGCCGGGCTCGACTTGGGCGGTCCAGATCACCGCGCCGATCCCTGTGGTGACGCCGCAGCCGATGTAGCAAATTTTGTCGAACGGAGCGTCTTTCCGCACCTTGGCGACGGCGATCTCGGGCAGGACCGTGTGATTGGCAAAGGTGGAGCAGCCCATGTAATGGTGGATCGGCACGCGCGGCCCCGGCCGTCGCAGCGAAAACCGGCTCGTGCCGTCGGGCATGAGGCCCTTGCCCTGGGTCGCGCGAATCGCGGTGCACAGGTTGGTCTTCCGGCTCAGGCACGATTTACAGCCGCGACATTCGGGCGTGTAGAGCGGGATCACATGGTCGCCGGGCTGGACGCTGCTGACGCCAGGGCCGACCTCGACGACAACGCCGGCGCCCTCGTGTCCCAAGATCGCCGGAAACAGCCCCTCGGGGTCGGCGCCCGAGCGGGTGAAGTCGTCGGTGTGGCAAACGCCCGTCGCACGGATCTCGACCAGCACTTCGCCGGCGCGCGGCCCGTCGAGCTCGACCTCTTCGATGACCAGCGGCTGGCCCGCCTCAAACGCAATCGCAGCGCGTGTCTTCACGACGACCTCCGGGCACATTATACGATTGTTGTAGGCTGCCATCGTGCTCCTGCTGTTGTTGCCGATGATGGTGATCACCGGATCGACGGGCTGCCCCACGGCCAGCGCGGTCGATGCGCAGCTGCGCGCACTGGTCGGGGACGACAGCGACAGCCCGTCGACGGCGCGGCTGGAGCCGGATGGCGCCGGGGTGCATCTGCGGCTCGACGGGCCGGACGGCCATCTTTTGGCGGAGCGGACACTGCCGGCCGGCCAGTGCGATGACCTCGCCCATGCAGCCGCTCTGCTCATCGCGGCGTGGCGCACCGAGTTTCATTTGATGTCGCCCAGCTTTCGACTACGCCCGCCGCCGATCGTTCGTGCGCCCGCGCCGCCACGACCCGCGATCGAATTCGACGTCGCCGCGGCGTTCAGCGCCGCGTGGGCCGGGACACATTTTGCGCCCGACGGGACGATCGCAGCGACGCTCGGATCGAAGGGTGCGCGGGTGCGCGCGCGCATCGCAGTGACGGCAGGCGGATTGCGATCGCTCGACGTCGGCACGGCCACCGGCCACACGCGCTTCTTGCGCGCCGGCCTTTCGCTCGGACCGGACGTGCGCTTTACCCCGCGCCGCTTCCTCATTGATCTGTTTGCCGAAGCCACGGTGGCGGTGCTGTATCTCGACGCCGTGGGATACCAAACCAACAGCAGCGCCAAGGCGTTTGATGTCGCGCTCGGGGGTGGCGCGCGGGCCGGCCTGCGTCTGGGCCGTATCGCGCCGTTCATCGGGGTGCGCGTTGCCGGCTGGCTCACCGGGCAGTCGGTCGCGGTGTCCGGCCCTCAGGGCGGCTCGACGAAGATCCCCCCGTTCGAGCTGTTCCTCGAAGCCGGCCTGACGTTCGGCCGCTTCTGAAAGACGTTCGGGCCTGTAAGGTTGATCACGCAGGGCGCGACCAATCAGACAGGAGCTTTCCTTTTTGGTCTCAAAAGTCGGGATCCCAGATGTGGCGGGCGAAGCCGCGTTCGAGCGCGTCTATCGCGATCACGTGTCCGACGTGGCCCGCTGGGCAGCGCGGCTGGGGGGGCCCTACATCGAGGTGGATGACGTCGTGCAAGAGGTGTTCGTCGCGGTTCACCGACAGCTGCCCCGCTTCCGTGGCGAGGCCAGCCTGCGCACGTGGATCTATCGCATCACCGCCAATCAAGTCGGCGAGCGACGACGCAAAGAGCGCTGGCGGCGGCGCTTTGGCCTGGGTGGCTCGGCCAGCGACGTCGGCGGCCACCTGGCTTCGCCGCTCTTGACGCCGGTCGAAATGATGGAGCGACGCGAGGCCAGCACCACCGTCTACCGCGCGCTCGATCAGCTGAGCGAAGCCGACCGGACACTCCTCATCTTGTTCGAGCTCGAGCAGCTGAGCGGGCAAGAGATCGCCGACCTTTTGGGCGTGCGCATCGACGCGCTGTGGGTGCGTCTGCATCGCGCGCGCGCCCGCTTGGTGAGTCGCTTGGCCCCGGCGATGAAAGTGAAAGGTTCGCCCACGAAAACAAAGGTCGACGCATGAGCAAAACAGACATGACCCCGCCGACGCCGCTGGTGCGGATTGACACAAACAACGGAGGCAGCGACGAGGCGCGCGTCGGTGCGCTCTTGGCCAAAGTGGCCATACCAGCGCCGTTCAGCGCGTCCCGTGCGCGGCGCGTGCGCGACGAGATCTACGCGCGCATCGATCAGGTGGGCGGCACGCCCGAGCGCGGGCAGCGCTGGTTCCCGCTGTTTGCGCTCGGCGGGGCGCTGGCCATCGCACTGGTCATTGGCGGGCTCCTGCATTATCGGACGCCGACGGCGGCGCCGGTCATCGCTACGCATGCTGCTGTCGCTCCGATCGCTCCGATCGCTCCGGGCGCTCCGGCCGCCGCGCTGCCTGCGTCGATCGCCGTCCAGCCCGCGGAGCCGGCGCGCTGGTTGACCCTCGGCGGCATCGCCGAGGCGCGTGACGGCGGCGTGATCTTGCGCTCCGGTCGGCTGGTGTTGTCGACGCTGAGCGCGCCAACGCGCGTCGAGCTGCCCCTGCGTCGGGCCCGATTGATCGTCAGCCCGCATTCGGTCGTCGACGTGCGCATCACTCGCTGGCGCGTCACCGTGAGCGCGTTCTCCGGTGGCGCGCTCTATGAGTCGCACGAGCTGGAGCGCCGTGCGCTGTCCTTTGGGCACACGATGGTTTCGGTCGGCAGCGATGGTGAGTGGGTGAGCCGCGCGACCGACGCGGCGCAGCTCCGCGAGGTCACGACTCTGCTGCGCGACGGGGCTCCGTCGCCGCTGGAGCCGGCGCCGGCGGAGCAACGGGAGAGTGCAGCACCGGTACCCGAACCGGCCGCCGCAGCGGCGCCGGCGATTGTCGCCGTAGCGCCGACGCCGGCTGTCGCACCGATCGTCGCACCGATCGTCGCACCGATCGTCGCACCGATCGTCGCAGCGCCCGTCGCAGCGCCCAGGGTGGTAGCGCCATTGACGCCGCCCGTCGCTGCCGCCGCTCCGCCAACGCCGACGGGCCCCTCGGCTCTGGCCCTCGAAACCGCTTCGTTCGAGCGCGCGGTGCGAGCGCTGCGGCATGATCACGACGCGGCCGTCGCGCTCCGCTCCGTCGACGCCTATCTCGCAGCGTATCCGCGCGGCCTGATGCAGCCCGACGCAGTGGTCCTGCGCGTCGAGTCGCTGCTGTCCCTAGGACGGCGCGGCGAGGCCTGTAAAACGCTCGATGCGCAGGCGATTCGCACGTTGCCGCGCCACCAGGAGATGTCGGTTCTGCGCGGCGAGCTGCGCGCCGAGGCTGGCCGCTGCGGCGAGGCCGACAACGATCTCCTACCGGCGATCAGCGACGGCGGCGAGCTCGCCGAGCGCGCCTGGATGGCCCGCGCCGAATGTCGCGCCCACCACGGAGACGACGCCACCGCGCGCACGCTGCTCGAAGAATATCGCCAGCGCTTCCCGACGGGAAAGCTCAGCGAGCGCGCCGCCCGCATCCTAAAAAATTAGTGGGTCGGTGTGTAAGGTCGATGCGCCGAGCTGCGACCAACCTCCATAACTCTTCGCCCTAAGGAGGTCTCATGACTGCGCTGAAAATCACTCCGACCCTGATCGCGGTGGCCATCTCGTTCGCACTTGCCGGCTGCGGTCAGCACGTCGTCGGCGACACGATCGCGCTCGGCTATCACGTCGGTGACTCGTGCACCTCGTTGTCCACGCAGGCCACCTGCACTGCGAACACGACGCTCGGCTGCGCTTGGCTCGTTCCCCCCTGCCCCACCGGTGGGGCCTGCCCGGCCGGGGTCTGCTATGCGCTCGATCCGTGCCTGACGATCGCCACGAGTAAAGCGTGTACTGCCACGGCCCAATGCGCGTGGTCGCGCGCGGCAGCACTCTGTCCGCTCGGCGCCAGCTGCGACGACGGCGGCTACTGCCATGCGCGTGACAGCGGCACCACCTGTAGCTGCGTGACGCCGCTGGCCTGTCCCGCAGGCCAGCCGTGCCCACCTCCGGAGTGTGACTGCTCGGGCGGCGGCTCGGGCGGCGGTACCTGCTCATGCGCAACCCCAGCCTGCGCGCCCGGCCAGCTCTGCCCGCCGTCGGTGTGCAGCTGCCAAGGCGGCGGCGGCACCGGCTGCGTCGACACTGGAACCTGCGTCTGCAACTGCCCGGATTGCCCGCCGGGCGCGGCGTGCCCCGCCTGCGCGTGCGGCTGCGGCTCGGGTGGCGCCGTTCCCGCGCCGTCGCCTATCAACACCACGACCGTGTCCAACCCGGAGCCGGCCGATCCGTGCACCGCGCACACCGATCAAACCAGCTGCAGCGCCGACACCACGGACCAGTGCGTGTGGATGAGCGAGGAGCCGCCGTGTGCACCGAACGCGTCGAGCTGCCCGGCCACGACGGTCTGCGTGCATGCGGTGGCGACGCAGCCCGGCGGTCCGTGCGCATGCAACTGTGCGGTGTGCTCCGGCGGTGTGGCGTGCCCGTGCAATTGCGACTGCACCGGCACCGGCAGCGTTGACGGCGGCACGACCTGCACCCCGCCGCCGCTGCCCCCGTCGGGCACCGGGCCGGGCACCGGGCCGATCGCCTGTCCGGCCATCGCCTGCGGCAATCCCTGCCCGAGCGGCTACACCACGGGAGCCGACGGCTGCCCGACCTGCACCTGCAAGTAACCCTGCCGTCGCTGTTCTTGGCACGGCCGATGCTCTGTTCTCGGTCATGCTCGACCTCAAATCACTGAAGACCACCCTCGACCTCTGGCACTGCATGTGGAAGCCTGAGGAGCGAGAGAGCTTCGAAACCGCGCTCATTCGGGCCATGACCGATGCGCACACGCCGAACATTCGTCGTGCGTCATTCGCCGCGTGCAACGTCATCGCGACGCCACGCTTGCTGGGGGCCGCGATGAGCGTGGTCGAGCAGGGCCTCTTGCCCCCCGACGAGATCGCCGAGATCGAGCGCGCCACCCTGCACCTTTACACGCTGCAGTCGGCGCAGCAGCGGTACCGCGGCAATGTCGACGTCGTGGAGCGGCTGGTCTTAAGTGTGATCAACGGCACCGCGACGAAAGCCGCGGCGGCACTGCTCGACTGGATCGATCTGCGCGACCTTGTCGCCGTGGCGCGTGCGACCTCGGACGGGCGGGTGTACTTCGAGGTGCGCCGCCGCATCGACGAGCGGGGCCCGCACCAAAGGGCGCGCGCGCTCAAGCTGCTCGGCTCGGCCCCCACCGACTGGCAGCCCGCCCAGCTCCGCGCGGTGGCCTGAGCGCGACGTTTTGCCCCGCTGCGCTATTTACGCGTGTAGGTGTCGCCACTTTCGACGCGCTGTTTGAGTGCATGCAGCAGATCCGGGATCGATTTCGTCGTCATGTAGTTTTGCACGAAGCGCGGCACACGAAGGCCGCTGTCGACCGATGCGCGGTACACCAACAGGGTGCGCGTCGGGCCGAGCTCGAACGCACGATAGTCGCCTTCAACGTTGACCACCGTGTTTCCGGGCGCGCTTTTATCGAGGGTCCAGCGGATCGTGTGGTTGGGCTCGTCGAGCTCATACCAGGCGGTGTAGCGCGCCGTGGTGACACTGGCGTCGATCTCCTGGCGGATCCGCGCGCGGGTTGCGGAGTGCTCGAGCACGACCAAGCTCTTGATGCGTGGCATGTACTCGACGCGCTTTTCAAACGCGCTCAGCGTCGTCCACACGTCTTTGATCGACCGTTCAATGACGATCGCGCCGGTGCCTCGGCCGGCCGATTTGCCCTGTTCGTTGGTAAACGTCTCGGCGCGCGTCGGCACCTTGCCGGCGAGCGCGGCGTCGAGCTCGACGGAAGTGAGGCCGCTCGTCACCGTCAGCGTGCTCGCCACGCCCAGCGCCAGCGCCAAGGTTCCGACCGACAGGGGAGCGATCATGCTGCCAAGGTAGCACCGCTGGGCTACAGTTGAAGCGCACATGCCCGAGCTGCCGGACATCCAGCTATATGTCACACGGATTGGTGCGCGCGTGGTCGGCCAGCCCCTCGTCCAGGTTCGCTTGGCTAGCCCTTTTTTGGTGCGCTCGTTCGATCCGCCGCTGACGAGGGCGCACGGCAAAAAGGTGGTCGGCGTCGAGCGCATGGCCAAGCGGGTCGTGTTGGCCCTGGAGGACGAGCTGTACATCGTCATTCACCTCATGATCGCGGGGCGCTTTCGCTGGCGCGAAGCGGGCGCCAAAATCCCCGGCAAGCTGGGCCAGGCGGCCTTCGATTTTCCCAGCGGCACGCTGCTCCTGACCGAAGCGGGATCGAAGCGCCGCGCGTCGGTGTACGTGGTGCGCGGGCGCGCCGAGCTCGCGGCGCTCGACCCCGGCGGCATCGATGTGCTGACCCACGATCTGGCGGCCTTCTCGGCCGCGCTCGTCGCCGAGCGCCACACGCTCAAGCGGAGCCTGACCGATCCGCACCTGTTCAGCGGCATTGGCAACGCCTACTCCGACGAGATCCTGCACCGCGCGCGGCTGTCGCCCATGCGCATGTCGACGGCACTCGACCCAGACGAGATCGCGCGGCTGTACGAGGCCACGCGCGCCACGCTCAGCCACTGGATGGAGCGCCTCCGAGTCGAATGTGGGGACGGCTTTCCCGAGTCAAAAGACGTCACCGCGTTTCGGCCGGGCTTCGCAGTACACGGCAAATACCGGCAGCCCTGCCCGGTGTGCGGCACGCCGGTGCAGCGAATTCGCTACGCCGAGAACGAAGCCAACTACTGCCCGACCTGCCAGACCGACGGCAAGCTGCTCGCCGACCGCGCGCTGTCGCGCTTGCTCAAGAGCGATTGGCCCAAGAGCCTCGACGCACTCGACGACTTTAAAGCCGCGCGCCGCCAGTAGCGGCTAGTGTGCTGTCCGGTTAATTCTGCGGATCTTTCGACGGCCGCCTCGACTCGCTCGCTGCGTTGCACTGCCCTCAAAGACAGGCAGTATTCGTCGGCCAGCGCGCCTTGCGCCCGAGCCGATCCGGCAGCCGCAAGATCCACACAATTAACCGGACAGCACACTAGTGCGGCGCGGCGGACGGCGCAGGACCGGCGACGGCGGGGACTGGAACGCCTGGACCGGGCGATGGCGGAGGGCCCGGGGGCGGCTCCTCTTTGGCGCCGAACAGGGTCATGCGATCGGCCAACCTGGTCAGCTTTGCATAAACGGTATCATTGCGAAAAGTGTAGGCTCTTGTATGAAATGGGAAATAACCAACGCGACGCACAATCAGATCGACCGGCCCTGAATCGCGCGGTCGGTCGAGCTGGACTGGGGTATCGCCGAGCTTCTTCTTGCCCCAGTAGACGGTCGATTTGCCCGGCGACGAGCGTACGGTCACGCGCACCCGGACAGATAGCGGCTTGGGCGAAGCCTCGGGCAGCGCAATGTTCGGTGGCGGCGGCGAGACCAACCCCTGCCCCAGCGTGCCGGTCTGGGTGGGATTGGGGCTGGGTTGCGGACCGGTCGCGGCCGATTGCGGATGCTGCGTCTCGGTGGCCGAATGAACGCAGCCGAGGCCGGCGAGGATCAAGAGCGCGAGGCCGCTGACCCGGCCGAATACAAAAACGGCCGCTTTCAATCGTCACCTCCGCCGCGCGCTTCGGGCGAATCTTTGGGGACCGGCATCGGCCCCGGCGGATAGACCACGCCCGGCTTGGGGACGTACGTCGTGATCGGCTTTTTCACGTCGCCCACGATGTTGCCTTCGAGCACGTTGACCGGCAGCGGCGGCTCTAGCCGGTACCAGAAGCCGCGCGACGGCAGCCGCAGCTCGAACACGTCCGACTTCCACAAAAAGCTGCGCGCAAAATCGAGCGGCTTGTCACCCTCGACGACCATCGTGCGATGGCCGAGCACGAACGAGAACAGCCGCACCGCCAGATGGTTCATCAGCCGGTGGCAACCGTGCGAGTAGGCATCGGGATCGCGAATCGACAAGATCTCCGATGAGCCGTGCACACGCACGCCGTTGTCCCAATCGGCCGCGCCGTTCTTGCCGGGCACGACGTTGTAAGCGGCGACCAATCCATAAGCAGATAAATAACCGGGGCCGACCTCGTCGTAGTTGACCACCTGCTGCGTGGTGCCGTGCACGCTCTTGTACTTGACCAACGTGCGCACCGGGGTCGAGGGCGGCGCGATCCACACCGGGCCTGAGACGATATTGCGCCAGACGCGCGGGCCGACGTCCGAGCCCTTGTAGCGGGAATATTCGTAGCCGTTGGCCGCCAGATCCGACCGCCAACCGCCAATCGTGGTGCGCCAATGCACAAGTGGGATCTGCTGGTTATTGTAACGGACGCGCAGGGTGAACATCGGAAAGTGGTGCCGCGACAGCTTGGACGGCTTGCCCTCTTTGTCGAACGGCGGCTCGTAGATCACGTCGCCGCGGTCAATGACGACCGAAAGATCCATCATCGGCGTGTAGTACTCCGGCACCGGCGGCAGCTTGACCCCGATGCGCAGCGACTTGAATTCGTCGACCGAGTGGCGCTTGAAAAATGCGAGCACGTCGACGGCGCTTGACCAGCGGGTCTGCTGCACGAGCGCGGCCATCGACTCGGCGACCAGGTTGCGCACCGGAACCACTTGGCCGGCGGCGTTGGTATAATGTGCAGTGTTGGTCCCATCTCCGGCGTCGATCGATCCGTCTTCCAGGATCTGCGCCGCCGAGACGACGCGCTCGGTGAGCACGCGCATGAAGCCCGCGTAGTCGTTGTCGAGGAGCGGATGGGCCAAGGTCGCCATGGTCTGCTTTCGCAAGGCCGCCGCGTCGTACAGCATGTGCTTGTGCTGGAACGCAATCACGGCTTGGCGCATGGTCTCGTCGAACTGCCCGGTGTGGTGCGCTTCGCGCTTGTGCCGGCCCGGCCCCTCGGCCGACAAGAGGCCTTCACAGGCGAGTCGTTTTTCGACCTCGGGGAACGCCAGCTCTTCGGCGGCGAACAGCTCGACCTCGGCGACCTGCTTGGCGTAGGTTGGAGCTAGCTCAGCGAACGCGTCGAGCGAAGCGGCGCCGGCGCGCTGTTGCAACTTTTCAAGCTGCCGCTTCTCGGCGTTGATCTTGACGGCGAACTTGGCCTGCGCCTTGGTTTCGCGCGGCGGGATCGACGGCGCAGCGCGTAGCTTGTCAAAGTCGACTGTGGCGCAAGCGGCGGTGGCACTTTCGTCGCCCAAGAAGCGCGCACGCAGCACCAATAGGGTCGGCGGCACCCCGTACAGCTCCAGATAGTTGTGCGCCCCGTCGGCCAGCGGCTGACCGTCGGCGTCGCCGCTATCGTTGGCCAGCCCGAGATAGACGCGGCGATAGCGGTTGAACATCAGGTTGCCGGTCGCGTCGTTGACCTCGCGAAAGATGAACGGCGTGAAGCTGTCGCCGAGATCGACCAGAGTGTAGCCAGCGGCAATCGCCTCCGCCGACGTCACCGATTTTTCGGCGCCGTCGACAAATAGCAGCACCTTGTCCGAGCCGGAGCTTTCGGCACGCGCAGCGCTTACACCGGTGCTGGGGATGGCAGGACCGCTGACGGCGCCAGCCGCGCCCAACGACAGCAGCAGCGCCGACGACAGCAGACCGAAGCGGATTTTCATAGGCCCTCATTGTACTGGATGCCGGTCGAATTCTTCCATAACGTGAGCCATGCCCATCGACTCCGCCACTGCCAAGGGCCTCGCCGCGGCCGCCGCGCTCGAGCTCTTGCCCAGCTCCGAATCCGAGGTTTTGACGGTCGGCCTAGGTACCGGCTCGACGGCACGTCTGTTCATCGACGGGTTGGGGGCGCGGGTCAAACAGGGCCGGCGCTACCGCGGCGTACCCACCTCGCAGGCGACGCGCGCGCAGGCCGAAGCGCTGGCCATCCCGCTCCTTTCGGATGATGACGAATGGGACATCGTCCTGGCCGTCGACGGCGCCGACGAGGTCGACCCGCAGCTCAACGTGATCAAGGGCGGCGGCGGCGCGTTGACGCGTGAAAAAATCGTCAACTTCGCGGCGCGCAAAAACATTCTCATCGTCGACCAGAGCAAGTTGTCAGTCCGGCTCGGCGAAAAGTGGCCGGTGCCGGTCGAGGTGCTGCGCTTCGGCCATCGCCAGACGGCGCGTCGGCTGGGCGAGCTCGGCCACCCTACCCTGCGCCTCGCAAAAGAGAGCGGCGAGCCGTTCGTCACCGATGCCGGCAACTACATCTACGACGTCGCCGTCGGGCCGATGGACGCCCCCGAGGTGATCGACCGGCAGCTCGGCGCCATCACCGGCGTCGTCGAGACGGGACTCTTCATCGGGCGCGCCGATCTGGTCATCGTCGCCGGGCAGGATGGCGTCCGCACGCTGCGCCGGCCGGGCGGCGGCGCGTGAAGCTGTTCGAGGGCGCGATCGAGATCGCCACCCATGGACGCGGCTTTTACGACGTGACTCAAAAGGTCGGCGAAATCGTCCGGGCCAGCGGCTTTGCGTCGGGCCTGTGCACCGTCTTTTTGCACCACACTTCGGCCGGTCTGGTCATCTCGGAGAACGCCGATTCGTCGGTGCTGCGCGACCTCGATCGCTGGCTGGCGACGTTGGCGCCCGACGACCGAAAATGGGAGCACGACGCCGAAGGGCCCGACGACATGCCCGGTCATGCCAAGGCGCTCCTGACTCGCACGAGCGAAACGATTCCGCTGGCGGCTGGCAAGCTGGCGCTCGGCACCTGGCAGGCGATCTACCTGTGTGAATTCAGAGTGCACACGCACAAGCGCCGACTGTCGGTCACGATTTTGGGCCAACCTTCGTCAAGCGATTGACTCGGCGCCGCTGCGCGCTGCCCGCAACCCCGCGTCCGGCCGCCAAATGTGAGTTGGCGTTGACCATGCAACCTCCGTTTGCCAGACACGGCGACGTCAGGAGGCATGCCTATGGAAATCTTGATTTGCGACGACGACGAGCTTGTGCGTCGCATGATCGAGCGGCTGTGTGAGCGCTGGGGTCACCACTGCACATCGTTCGACAGCGGCCGCCGCGCGCTCGACTGGCTCTGCGACCACGGCGCCCAGACGCAGGTCATCGTGTCCGACTACCATCTGCCGGATCTCGACGGAGCGCGGCTGCTGGCGCAGGCTGCCAAGGTTGCGCCGTCGGCGGTCG
>JBBQIO010000028.1:0-12978 GCA_038325015.1 Polyangia bacterium | reverse complement strand
CTGCGGCTCCGAGACGTAGTGCTGCCACAGAAACAGGATGCCGAAACAGACCACGATGGTCGGGATGAATTTCTTATCCATGGGACGCTACCGCCTTGCCCTGCCCGTGCCGTTGCACTGGAGGATGTGGGGATGGAACGGGGTCTTCGCCACCCGGCGTAAACGGATGGCAGCGGCAGATGCGCCGGACCGCCATCCAGCTGCCGCGCGCCGGCCCGAACCGACGCAGGCTCTCTTCGGCATACGCCGAGCAGCTCGGAGTAAACCGGCATTGCCCGCCGAACAGCGCGCTCAGAAGTGGCGACAAAAAACATCGATAGATTCGGACCAGGGCGAGCGCCATGAACAGGAAACAATCGTGCAGCCGCTGTTTCATCCCGATCATCCCGTGCGATCCATGGGGCTGCGCGGAAGGCGGCGCAAGAGCTGCTGCAGCTCGTCGGTCACGGTCGACTGACGCAGATCGACGGCGTGGGTCTTGGCAATGAACACCAGATCGCGGTCCACCGGCCAGCTCGCCTTACAGCGCCGAAAGGCTTCACGCACCAGTCGCTTGACCCGATTGCGCAGCACCGCGCCGCCGACTTTGCGGCTGACGGTGACACCCATGCGGCGGCCGGCGCCGACCGGACGTGCGCGCGTAAACAAAATGAAGTGCGGCGCAGAAGAGCGTTGGCCTTCTTGCTGGACGAGCAAAAAATCGGGGCGTTTGCGTAAGCGCTCGCCGCGGCTGAATGCGGCCGGCTGCAAGGATGACCTCGAGCTTACTTCTTGGCGACCGTCACCGTCAGACGGCGACGGCCCTTGCGGCGACGGCGCTGGAGCGTCAGGCGGCCGCCCTTGGACTGCATGCGCTTGCGAAAGCCGTGGGTGCGCTTGCGGCGCTTGTTGTGGGGCTGATAGGTGCGCTTCACGGACGACTCCTGGCGAAAGTAAAGTAGTGATGACTTCTCTCATCTGCCGACCCGACAACACATGTAGCGGGGCCGTCAGAGGCGTGCGTCATAGCAACGTGTCTTCCGCCTGTCAAGCCAACAGCGACACGGTCGACCCCGGCTAAAGGCGCGATAAAGGATCGAAATTGATCAGGTTGCCGCGAAGTCCGCAGCGCGGTCGGACCAAAAACGCGGCTGCCCAAAAGAAGCCAGTCCAGTTTTCCTCCGTGACCTTGGTCGGTTGCAAGATGGACACTTTTTCCGCTTGCCAGCGCTCGACCAGCTTGGTACACGGACACCTCGCTTGGGTGGTTTGGGCAAGCGGGTCGGGGCCCCTTTCAGGGGCTCGTTCTAAGGGGTCCTCGGGGGAATGTGCCATGTACCAGGACCCTCTCTGTTCTCGTAGAAATTCATAAGGTTAGAACTCACGCATGAAGACTCCGAGTGGATTTATCCACAATGTGGGTAAGTCTGTGGACAATTTTGCGCCCGAGACCGATGCCCCCACTCTTTGGGCGACCGCTCTGCAGTCCCTCGAAGGGCGCATCAAACCCCACAACTTCGAGATGTGGCTCAAGCCCATTCGCTGCACCGGCATGGATGGCGCACAGCTGCTCCTGACCGCGCCGAGCAAGTGGATCCAGGACTGGTTCTCGGACAACTACCAAGACACCGTCCGGCAGGCCATCGAAGACCAGTCGGGCGTCAGCGTGGGGTTCACCTTCGCGACGCTCGATGCGGTCGAAAGCTCGTCCGCTGCCGGTGCCCGCGCCCACGAGGCCGCTTCGGCGGTGCCGGTCGCCATCGCCGCGGCCACCGAGCGCACCGAGCCGCAATCGACGGACCTCTTGAGCCGCTACACGTTCGAGTCGTTCGTCGTTGGCCCGTCCAATCAGCTGGCGCATGCCGCCTCGCGTGCGGTCGCCGAGGTCCCGGCCAGCAAGTACAACCCGCTTTTCATTTACGGCGGCGTCGGCCTCGGCAAGACCCACCTGGTCCACGCGATCGGGCAGCGCATTCGGGCGACCCACCCGGGCTGGCGCATTCTTTATCTCAAGACCGAAACGTTCATGAACGAGTACATCAACTGCGTACGCAACGGCCGGATCGACGATTTCCGGCGCAAATATCGTGAACGCTGCGATGTCCTGTTGATGGACGATATCCAGTTTCTCGCCGGCAAAGACCGCACCCAGGACGAGTTCTTCCACACGTTCAACTCGCTGTTTGAGTCGCACCGGCAGATCGTTCTGACCGCGGACAAGTACCCGCACGAAATCCCGGATCTGGAGGAGCGCTTGCGCTCGCGTTTTCAGAGCGGGCTCATCGCCGACATCCAGCCGCCAGAGCTCGAGACGCGCATCGCCATCTTGAAGAAGAAGGCCGACCTCGACCAGATCGTCTTACCCGACGACGTGGCCATCTATCTGGCGACGCACATCAAGTCCAACGTGCGCGAGCTCGAAGGACTGCTCATTCGTGTGGCGGCGTTCGCCAGCCTGCAGGAGCAGTCGATCACCATCGAGTTCGCCAAAGAGACACTCAAGAACTTTTTGGTCCAGGCATCGCAGTCGCTGACCGTCGAGCTGGTGCAAAAGGAAGTGGCCAACTACTTCAACGTCAAGCTGGCCGACATGAAGAGCCCCAAGCGCCATCAGGCGATCGCCCGGCCGCGCCAGATCGCGATGTACCTGGCGCGCAAGCTGTGCAAGGCCTCCTACCCCGACCTGGGGCAGCGTTTCGGCGGCAAGGACCACACGACGGTGATGTCGGCGTGCCGCAAAGTGGAGCAGCTCCTGGCGGCCGACGCCAAGACACGACACACGGTGGAGGAGCTGGAGCGCCACCTTTCGCAGTGATCTAGGAAAATAATCAGGGCTGTGTATAAGACTGTGTGGTCGGGTGTGGGAGGATTGTGGGTCGTTTCATCCTGGGGGTAAGCATCGACTTTTCAGCCTGTAGGGCGTAAGAAGCGCACAGGCCAATTTCGACGAGAGCTGATGAATCACGAGGGGCTAGCTGGATTTCGCACAAACCCACAGGCCCTATTACGGATCCGGTTCTTTAGATCTTTTGATCGTTATAAACACAAGAGCGCTGGGGAGCGGTTGCCATGGAGCTGAAAATTGAAAAGGCGTCTCTGCTGCAAGGTCTCTACCTGGCGCAGGGAATCTCCGACCGCAAGAGCACGATGCCGATCCTGGCCAACGTGCTCATCCGCACCGATGGCAAGGACAAGCTGCTCATCGCAGCCACCGACCTGAACGTCACGCTCACCGCCGAGATCGACTGCAAGGTCGACAAAGAGGGCGGCTTGACCGTCGGTGCCAAGCATCTGCACGACATCGTCAAGTCGCTGCCGGCCGACGAGCTGACGATCAAGCGCGCGGAAAACAACTACGCCGAAATCAAAGCCGGCAAGGTCGCCTACAAGCTGGTCGGAATGGCCGATCGCGACTTTCCCAAGCTGCCGAATCATCGCGAGGTCACGTTCAGCACGGTCGATGCGGCCACGCTGCGCGACATGATCGCCAAGACGTTTTTCTCGATCTCCACCGACGAGACGCGCTACCACCTGCACGGCGTGCTGTTCGAGGCCGACGGGACGACGGCGCGCATGGTCTCGACCGATGGGCACCGCCTTTCCAAAATCGAGCGCACGCTGTCGGAAAGCGGCGCGGGCCTCAAGCTCGCCGCCGGCGTGATCATCCCGCGTAAAGGGCTGTCCGAGCTCCGTCGCACGCTCGAGCACGTCGAGGGCACCTGCGAGCTGGGCGTCCACCAGGGCCACGTGTTTTTGCGCTCCAAAGGCGTGGCACTGTCGGTCAAGCTGATCGACGCGCAGTTTCCGCCCTACGAGCAGGTCATCCCGAAGTCCAACGACAAGGTCGCCATCGCACCGCGCCTCGGTCTTTTGGAGGCCCTGCGGCGCATTTCCCTGGTCTCGTCGGACAAGACGTGGGGCATCAAGCTATCGCTCGGCAAGGGCACGCTGCAGGTCGCGTCGGACAACCCCGACCTCGGTGAGGCGCACGAAGAGCTCGAGGTGAGCTACGACGGCGCGCCGTTGTCCATCGGCTTTAACGCCAAATATTTCATCGAGCTTCTCGGTGAGATGGACGGCGACGAAGTGCAGCTCGAGCTCAACGGCGAGCTCGACCCGGGGCTGGTTCGTTCGGCGGACAAGGGGCACCTCGGCTACGTGGGCGTCGTCATGCCGATGCGCATCTGAAGCACGTTTCGGCGTGAGAGTCCTCGCCCTCGAAGCCACCGGCTTTCGCAATCTTTCGCCGCTCGTCATCGAGCCACATCCTCGCTTTAATGTTTTTTCCGGCGACAACGGACAGGGCAAGACCAACCTCCTCGAAGCCATCTACCTGCTCGGCACGCTGCGCTCGTTTCGCGCCGGCAAGACCGAGGAGCTGATCGCGTTTGGGCAGGCGCAGGCCCGCGTACGAGCGCGCGTCGAGCGGCTGGGCATCGAACGGTTGCTCGAGGTCGCCCTGACGCCCGGGCACAAGAGCGCGCGCGTGGACGGCAAGGGCGCGCGCACGACGAGTTACTTCGGCGGCTTCAACGTCGTCCTGTTTGCCCCCGAGGATCTGAATCTGGTGCGCGGCGCGCCGTCCGGGCGGCGGCGCTTTTTGGATCGCGCGATCTTCAATGCGCAGCCGAGCTACCTGGCCGACGTGCAGACCTACGAACGCGTGCTGCGCTCGCGCAACGCGCTTTTGCGCCAAAGCCGCGCCGTCGACCTGGCCCTGCTCGACATCTACGACCAGCAGCTGACTGTCGCTGCCGCGCCCCTGTGGAGCCAGCGGCAGGCCCTGGTCGAGGCGCTCTTGCCGCACCTGCACACCGCATTTTCCTTTGTCACCAGCGGGCAGCTCACGCTCAGTGCGCGCCATCGTCGGGCACTCGCCGACGGCACCGCCCTGGCGGCGCAGCTGAGCGCCGACCGGCCCAAAGATCTGGCGCGCGGCGCCACGTCGAGCGGGCCGCACACCGACGATCTGCAGCTCCTCATCAGCGATCGTCCGGCGGCCCAGTTTGCGTCGCAGGGCGAGGCGCGGGCCATCGTGTTGGCGCTCAAGATCGCGGAAATCACGCTGCTCCGAGAGCGGCTCGGCGACTGGCCGGTGCTGCTCCTCGACGACGTTTCGTCGGAGCTCGACCCGGGCCGAAATCGGCTGCTGTTCGACTTCTTGCAGCGCATGCCGGGGCAGGTTTTCGTGACCACCACCCAGCCCGATTTGGTGCTTATCGAAGCGGCCCGCGCGGGCGTGACCAAAGGCACTTTTCCGGCTTCGTCCGACCTCGGCAATCGTAAGGATTTTCAAATGGTTAAGGGGATCGTAACCGGCTGATTCTGCTTTACCAAACCCCCCTTGGGTGCTATCGTTCGCGGCTCATAGTTTCCCCCCGTTTTGGTGCTGGCCGACCGATCGATGCCTGTGGAGCCTGTCCCTCATGAGTGAGCTGAATGTCGAGCCGGCAATCGCCGGCGTAGTTGCCTCGGCAGTTGCTTCTGGCGATGATTACAACGCCGATAAAATTCAGGTCCTCAAGGGCCTCGAAGCGGTGCGCAAACGGCCGGGCATGTACATCGGCGACACCGACGACGGCACCGGGCTACACCACATGGTCTACGAAGTGGTCGACAACAGCGTCGACGAGGCGCTGGCCGGCTTTTGTGATCACGTCGACGTGATTATCCACTTCGACAACTCGGTCACCGTCGAGGACAACGGTCGCGGCATGCCGGTCGACATCCATCCGGGCGAGAACCGGCCGACGCCGGAGGTCATCATGACCATCCTGCACGCCGGCGGAAAGTTTGATCAGAACTCCTACAAGGTCTCGGGCGGTCTGCACGGCGTCGGCGTCTCGGTGGTCAACGGCCTGTCGGAGTGGCTCAAGCTGGAGATTCGCAAGAGCGGCAAGGTCTACTATCAGGAGTATCGGCTCGGGGATCCGTCGACGGTATTTCGCCAGACCGGTGTGGTCGAGGTCGGCGTCGGCAAACTGACCGGCACCAAGCTCACCTTCAAGCCGGACGCGCAGATCTTCAAGCTGACCGAATTTTCGTTCGACATCCTGTCGCAGCGCATGCGCGAGCTCTGCTATCTCAACAAGGGGCTGTCGATCACCGTGGTCGACGAGCGCGGCGGGGGCAAGCGCCACGACTTCAACTTCGGCGGCGGGCTGGCTTCGTTCGTTCAAGATCTGAACACGTCCAAGGTCGTGATTCACGACAAACCGATCTACTTCAGCGACGAAAAAGAGGGCATCGGCGTCGAAGTCGCGGTGCAGTGGAACGACTCCTACTCGGAGAATATTTTCACCTTCACCAACAACATCCGGAACAAGGACGGCGGCACGCACCTGACCGGATTTCGCCAGGCGCTGACCCGCACGATCAATGCCTATGCGACGGCCAACAACCTGTTGAAAGACATGAAGCAGGGGCTGTCGGGCTCGGACCTTTCCGAGGGGCTCACGGCGATCGTCAGCATCAAGCATCCGGATCCGAAATTTTCCAACCAGCCCAAAGATCGCCTGGTGTCGTCGGAGGTCATCGGCATCGTCGCGCAGGTGGTCAACGAGCGGCTGGCAACCTGGCTCGAAGAGCACCCCAAAGAGGGGCGGCTGATCATCACCAAGTGCCTCTTGGCGGCGCGCGCGCGCGAGGCGGCGCGTAAGGCGCGCGATATGGTGCAGCGCAAAGGTGCGCTCGACTCATCGTCGCTGCCGGGTAAGCTGGCCGACTGTCGCGAGCGCGATCCGCACAAGGCGGAGCTGTTCATCGTCGAGGGCGATTCGGCAGGCGGCTCGGCCAAGCAGGGTCGCGACTCGCAATACCAGGCGATATTGCCGCTGCGCGGAAAGATCTTGAACGTCGAAAAGGCGCGCATCGACAAGATGCTCGGCTCGGAGCTCATTGCCACGCTGATCACGGCGCTCGGCTGCGGGGTCGGCGAGGACAAGGATATGTCCAAGCTGCGCTATCACAGCATCATCATCATGACCGACGCCGACGTCGACGGCAGTCACATCCGGACCCTGTTGCTGACCTTCTTTTTCCGGCAGTACCCGGAGCTCATCCGTCGCGAGGCCGAGGGCAAGGTGATGCACCACGTGTTCATCGCCCAGCCGCCGCTGTTCAAGGTCAAAAAGGGCAAGCGCGAGCTCTATCTCAAGAACGAGCAGGCGCTCGAAGACTACCTGTTTGAGAGCGCGTGCGAAGAGGTGCGGCTGTCGAGTGGCGATGAGAGCGCACCGCGGACGCTGGCGGGCGCCGAGTTGCGCGCGCTCGGAAAACGCGCCCTGCGCTACACGCAGGTGATTACGCAGGTCGAGAAGAAGGCCGACGGCCGCATCGTGGATGCCTTGGTGCGCGGCGCGCATCTGACCGGCGAGGATTTGGTCGACGAAAAAGCGTGCACGCGCGCGCTTGAACGGACGCATCGTTGGCTCACGCAGTTTGCCCCCGAGCTCGCGCAGGTGCAGTTCGAGTTGGTGCGCGACGCCGAGCATGGCGGCTGGAAGATCGTCTCGCCGGCGCGCTATGGCGGCGCCAAGAAGCTCACCGTGGTCGATTTCGCGTTCGTCCATTCGCCCGAGTACGAGGAGCTGGTGCGCTTGGGCGCGGAGCTGGGCGCAGTCGGTTCGGGGCCGCATCGCCTGGAGCGAATCGACGCGGATCAGCCGCCCGCCGAGCTCGACCGCCTGGAGCAGCTGGGCGCGCGCCTCGATGCCGT
This sequence comes from Polyangia bacterium, assembly GCA_038325015.1. Lineage (GTDB taxonomy): Bacteria > Myxococcota_A > Polyangia > Palsa-1104 > Palsa-1104 > JBBQIO01. Next base: position 5,282 of record JBBQIO010000028.1, on the reverse strand, counting down.
CGGGCGCAAAGGCTTGGCCATCTCGCGCTACAAAGGGCTGGGCGAAATGAACGCCGACCAGCTGTGGGAGACGACCATGGATCCGACCAAGCGGACCCTGCTTGAAGTCCACGCCGACGATCTCAACGCCGCCGAGGAGATCTTCTCCAAACTGATGGGCGAAGAGGTGGAGCCGCGCCGAGCGTTCATCGCGGAGAACGCCCTCTCGGTGCGCAACCTCGACGTCTAGCCTCGTATGGTCGGGATCGATCGATCCCGATCATACGAGCGTAAGTGGCTCTAGCCGCGCGGGTCTGACAGGGCGTGCGCGACGTCGTCGGCGGTCATCTGCGTACCGTCGCTGTATAGCAGCAATGCACGTTCGACGACGACCTCGAGCTCCCGGAAGTTGCCCGGCCAGCGGTGGCGGCGCAGCGCTTCGAGCGCCGAGCTGCGAATGACTACCTTGGCCTCGCCGACGGCAGTCGTTCCGGACTTGCCCTCTTCGAGCACCACGTCGGCCTGACGATCGCGCTCGAGGAGCAGCCGCTCGGCCATCCAGATCACCGCCGCGGGGATATCCTCGGGCCGTTCTCGCAATGGCGGCAGGATGACTTCGAGGCGCGCCAGCTTGTGATAGAGGTCGTGGCGAAAGCGCCCGGCCGTCACCTCGGCGAGCAGATTTCCGTCGGTGATGGCGATGATATTGAGCTGGGTACGGCGTACGCGCTCTTCGCCCGCGCGCTGGTACGCTCCACGCTTGAGCACTTCGAGGAGGCGCCGCTGCAGGCGCGGCGACAACCCAATGACCTCGTCGAGGATCAGCGTGCCGCCATCGGCCATGTGCACCGCGCCGTCGGTCGGGCGCTCGCCCTTGAACGATGGGGCGCGGCCAAACAGCTCGGCGGCCAGCTCGGCGTCGTCGCGCCCGGCAGTAGAGACACTGCACAACGGCGCGCCTTCGGGATGCATCAGCTCGTGCAGGGTGTGGGCGAGCCCCTCTTTGCCTGTGCCCGGCTCGCCGCCGATCACCGCGGAGGTGGCATAGGACCGTGCGCGAAGCCGCTCGATCACGTCGAGCACGTGGCGCACCGAAGGATGCGGCGATAACAGGCGCTTCATGCCTTCGAGGGAGCCCTTGATGTGGCCGGCGGCCACTTCGGCCAGGGAGGTGGGTAGCTCTTTGTCTTTTTTGGTCATCGCCTTTTCTCGTGCTGAGTGTGCCGCGTGAGCATGCGAAAGCTACGGAGTGCGATCTTCGAGCAAGAGGTCCATGGACGCCTGGTCGGCCTGGGCGAAGGTGTAATTTTCGAACTCGCTCGAAGCCACCCAGCGAAAGTCCTGCACCTTGTGCGCGACCGGGGTTTCGGAATCGGGGATGGTCGCGCGATAGAGCGCGAGCGCGACGGTGTAGCTGTCGTACTCGTGCAGCCGCTCGCCCAGGGCCTCGGCGATGACGACCTTGACGCCGATGCGCCCTTCGACCTCCCGCGCCAGCGCCTGCTCGTCCGTCTCGTCGCCCTCGACCTTGCCGCCGGGGAACTCCCATAAATGGGGCAGCACGGCCTGCGCGCGCCGCTGCGTGATGAGATAGCGCCCCTCTTTTTCAATCACCGCCGCGACCACGCGCAGGGTGCGTTTGCCGACGGTGTCTTGCATCAGTTCTTGTGTCCGAAGACGAGGTAGAGCGTCACGGCGACGACGATCCAGAACAGCGTGAAGAGCGCGATCTTGACCACGCTCCACGGTGCCTTGCCGACGATCTCGCCGGTCTGCCCGTTGACCAAGAAGCGATAGACCTTGTCGTTGTAGCGATAAGCTGCGATCCACAGCGGCAAGAGCATGTGCTTCCAGGTCTGGTCGAAAAAGCGCGAGTCGACTTGCAGCCCGCGATGCTCGTCGCCCGGGACATCGGAGTCGCAGCGCTTCTGCTGCTCGATGGCCATGATCTGCTCGGCCTCGACGTAGCCGGCCTCGAGATCGACCGCATACTCCTCAGCGCTCCAGCCGGCCAAAAAGCCGGGCGCGTACGGGCGCAGCTCGTGCGTGTTGAAGGTCCGAATCTTGGCCGCCAGATCGCGCGGCAGCCCCTTGGAGGCGCACACCAGCACATCGTCGTAGTCGTCGGCGCGCGAGCCCGAGGCGGACTGCCACCGGGTGCGCCGCACTTTTCGCTCACGCGTAACCGTTTCACCGTTTTCTTGCGTCTCGTATTCTTCGGTTTCGTAATACCAGTGCCCGGCCTCGGCCCGCCAGCGCGACTCGGCGTGGGCATCGAACGTCCAGAACGGCACATATACGCCGTTGACCTCCTGCACCTTGGCCAAGAGCTTGAGATCCGACGGGCGAAACCACAGCTTGCCGAGCCAGGTCCCGAACAGCTTGTTGGCGCTCGGCTTATCGATGGCGAAGGGCAAAAGCGACTCGGGCCGGATGGCGTTGACGTTCTCCGACTGCAGCAAGACCTTGGCTGAGCCGCAAAACGTGCACTTGGCCGCGAGCTTGCCGCCGGCGAACACGACGTTGGCGCCGCACTCCTGACAGCGGCTGACCTTGGGCTCGTCGGTCTGGTTGACGCCCAGCCCCTTGGTCGCCAGCGACAGTCCATCGGCCAACGGATGCTCCACGACCGCGCTAACGTTGGGATCCGGAGGGACCTCACGGCCAGTGCCGCAGTGGCTGCATTTGAGCTTTTGCGAAGGCGGGTCGAAAATCACCTGCGCGCCGCAATTTTGGCAGCGCCAGCTTTCACCCTTCGCGGTGGCCTGAGCCAGCTCCATGATGGTCTCCTCGGAAAGCGCGTAGTATCCTCTCACGTCTACGTCTTACGCAAGGCGCCTTAAGGGCCATGCATCAGGCGACCAGTCGACGGCCAAAGCCAAGACCCAAGGAGATGGTGATGGGAATCTTCGATTTCGTGAAAAAAGGCGCACAGGCGCAGTTCATCGCCCGTCCCGACGACAAGAAGGGCCTATTGGTCTACAAGTGGCCGGACCCGACCATCCCCATGAAAGCGCAGCTTACCGTCGCAGCCGACGAGTGCGCGCTGTTCTACAAGTCCGGCATGTTCGTCGGTCGGGTCGACCCAGGGCAGCACACGCTGGAGACGCAGAACCTGCCCTTTTTGACCCAGATTATTGACTCGTTCACCGGCGGCAATGTGCTCAAGGCCGAGGTCTGGTTCATCACCACGCGGGAAATGCCGGTGCAGTTCGGCGGGCAGATCGGCGATCTCGAAGACCCCAAGAGCGGCCTGGCCATCGAGACCATGGTCTACGGCGATTTTTCCTGGAGGGTCGAGGACCCGATGAAGGTCATCGCGCTCTTCGGCCTGCGCAGCTGGTCGACGGACGAGGAGTTCACCGACTGGTTCAAGAGCCTGTTCATGAAGGTCATGCGCCCGAGCATTTCGCAACTCATGATCAAGCAAAGCGTGCCGCTTCTGAATGTGACCTCTGGCGCCATGACCGACGACATCGAAAAGGCGGTCATGGACCGCGTGCAGGTGCAGGTCTCGGACTACGGTTTGAAGATCATTCGCATGGGCAACTTCGTGGTGTCGATCAAGCCTGACGACGACCTGACGCTGAAGGGGCTGTACAAGGATGCGGCGCAGATTCGCTTGGCGGGTGGCCTGCAGGGTTTTCAGCAGCTCGCCGCGGGCAAGGCGATGATGGGCGCCGGCGAGGGGATGGCCAAGGGTGGCGGCAGTGAAGGCGGCGGCGGTAATCCGATGCTGGCCGGGGCCGGCATGGGGATCGGCATGGGCATGGCCGGGATGTTTCAGCAGCAGCAGCAGGGGTTCGCCCAACAGGGCCAGCAGCAGCCGTCTGCACCGCAGGGCGGCGTCGGGCAGGTGACCTGTCCCAAGTGCAACGCCAAGGTCAATCCGGGCAAATTTTGCGCCGAGTGCGGTGCGACGTTGGCCGAGAAGAAGAACTTCTGCGCCGCGTGCGGAAAGCCGATGGCGGCCGGCGCAAAATTCTGCGCCGAGTGCGGCGCGCAGACCCCGCCGTCCGGCCCCTAGCCAGCGTGCGAAAGACGCTGCCTGACAACGTCGAAGGCGCGCTCAAGCCGTAGTCGGCGACGCGGCAAGCGGCAGCGCAAACGCCTCGCTGAGTCAGGTTGACGCGGCGGGGGTCGGCTCCAGGCTCTTGGCCAGCTGTTCTCTGACTCGCGTCTCGACTTTTTCTTTGAGCGGGCTCAACACGAAGCTCAGATCCAACGCCACGGTCACCTTGTCCTCGGCGATTAGAATCTTGCCGGTGACGCCGGTGCGCTTGACGTCGGCCTCGCGCTCCGAAATCCACTTGGCCTCGATGCCGTATTTTTCTGACAGCTTGTCGGCCAGCCCCTGCAGGCGCTGCCTGACTTCGGGCAAGGGCAACGAATGAGCATGTTCGATGCGTACTTTGGGCATGGCTTCGTAGTAGTACGGACCCACCGACATGACAACCACCAACAGCGGCGACACCGACGGCAACAACATCACGCGATTCGCGCAGTCGGGGGGCTGTGCGGCCAAGGTTGGGCCGGGCGAGCTGCGCGCCATCTTGGCCGGCGCGGCACAGACGCGCGACGCGACGGTGCTGGTCGGCGTCGAGACCGGCGACGATGCCGGCGTGGTGCGGCTGTCCGACGACGAAGCTATTGTGTGCACCGCCGACTTCATCACCCCGGTGGTGGACGACCCCTATTTGTTTGGACAGATCGCAGCGGCCAACGCGCTTTCCGATGTGTGGGCCATGGGCGGCGCACCGGTCGCGGCTATCGCGCTGTGCACCTTTCCCAAGGAGTTGACGCCCGAAGCGGCGCGCGCGATTTTGGCCGGCGGCCAGGACAAGGTCGTCGAGGCCGGCGCCTTCGTCGTCGGTGGCCACACGGTGCGCGGCGTAGAGCTGTTCTACGGTTTGTCGGTCACCGGTCGCATACATCCCGACCGCGTGATCCGGAATTACGGCGCGCGGCCGGGCGATCGACTGCTCTTGACCAAGCCACTCGGGTCGGGGCTGGTGGTCAACGGGCTGCGGCGCGGCGCGCTCACGCTCGATGATGCGCGTCCGGTGCTCAACGAATTGGCCAGGCTCAATCGCGCCGCCGGTCGCGTGATCGCTTCGATGATTCCGGCGATTCACGCGGCCACCGATGTGACTGGCTTCGGATTGGTCGGCCACGCGCTGGGTATGGCGCGCGCGTCGGGCGTCGGGCTGCGGCTGTCGCTGTCGTCGCTGCCGCTCTATCCGCACGTGCGCCAGATGGTGATGGCCGGCGTGACCACGGGATCGACGATGCCCAATCGGCAG
>JBBQIO010000027.1:0-13002 GCA_038325015.1 Polyangia bacterium | reverse complement strand
AGACCCCGTGTGAAGTCTCATGGCTGCTGACCACGTAGGTGGTGTCGCCGATGATGGCGCTGACGACCAGGTCGTTGTAGTCGCCCCCACCTCCGGCGATTGTCGCCGGCGAGGTCCAGTCGAGTGCTGCCAGCGCGGATTGGGACGAGGCAATGGCAGGCGAATCGTGGTCGAGGTCTGATGAGCAGCCATGGAGCGCCGCAAGAACCGCTCCAGCAACGATCAGGCCCGTATAGTTGTTATTATTCATCTAGTCGGCTCGCTGGTCATCGTGACCTCCTCACAGGTACGTCGTCTCGACGAACAAGTCAATTAGACACTTTTCATGCGCCAACCCCGAGCCACGGTAGTTTTTGGCGCGCGTTATTTTCTTTCGAGCAACAGCGTCCGTCGTCGGCGCACGTCGCCAGACGATACGTATTAATTCCCTCGCTCACGCTTCAAAAAAACCCGGAACGCGATCGCGGTGGAATGCCCGTGTCGTGATCTTGGTATCGATTGGCGCCTATTTGACGATTTCGGAGCAACGCTTGCCGGTATGCGGACCGCTGCGACGGCACGTTCCCGCGCGAATCGGCTTTGGAACAGCGGAACCTGCCAACGAAAACGAGAGTGTGCCGTGAAACGATCATTGTGGCAGCCGGTGCAAGTCCGGCCCGAGGAGTTGTCGGTGCGCCTCGGTAGCTATCCAAGCGACGAGAAGGGTGACCGACTCGTCGAAGCCTTGGAGAAAGGAGCCCGCGTAGGCGGGTCTGCAAGCGTGCGGGCCGCAACGCGAGTGAAGTCCGAGCAGGCCCCGAAAGGTTGGATGCGAGTGCCGAGCCACCTCTCATTTGGCGAAGGCCGTAGTGACGGGTCGGATCAACCGACGCTAGAAGACCCATCGACTCGCCGGGGTAGTGGACGCAGCACGCACGCAAGCGACGATGAGCGACACGGGAGACCTGTCGTCGAGCGGGATGTGATCCGCGATCCTCTTTTTGGAGAGGCACGACGGCAGGAGTCGGAGGGGCCCATAGTACTGATGAAGCCGGGTAACGTCGCGGAGGGAAGGGGCCCTGGTTCGGGGTGCGCTTCGACGAGACAAGGGGAAGGGGATTGGCGTGAGCCTGAAAACCTCGTCACCATCCCGGAGTGATCCATAGCGTTGTTTTTTGCCCCGTTGCTATCCCAACCCCGAGATCGCCTTGACTCGTTCGTAATTCGATCGGCCTTGATAGAATTCTGTGTCTGGGCTGCGCGGAACGATGCCGATCATGGAGAATGCCATCTTAGTCATGTCCATTTCATGTTGGTGCATCTTCATTGCCGGCTGGCGGGTGAACCCACCATTGCCACCGACGCACCACTGATAATATTTCTGCATGGTCCAGTTGTACGTTCCAGACATGACCGTCTGGTTAAATTGGCCCTCGAAAATATTTCTGGCAGGGGCGAGCTTCCAGTAAATCGCCATGGCCTCCTCGACCTTTTTCTCGCGCAGCAATCGAAAATAATCGACGAGGTACGGTTTCTCGGGCGACTGGAACACTTCGTAACAGCCAGCACCGATCCACTGCTGTCCGTAAGCCAACACCGTATTGGGAAGATAGCGCTCGACAGGATGGTTGATGAGCAGTCGGTCACCCACCCTCTGGAAGCATTCGGCATAGAGCCCAAACTCGCCGGCTTTGATCGAAACCACGTTCTCGATGTCGGCGACTTGGGGCAGGATGTCGAGAGGGTAGCCCGACGGGTGGAGACGCTCGAGGTTGAAGTGCGGGCTGGGGTAAATCACCACCGCCATATCGGTGAGATCACATAGCTCGCGGGTCTTGGACAACACCTCGGCCGAGGTGAGTGGATACCAATTAGCCGGAAAGCCGAGGAGAATGGTTTGGGCAACCGACCTTCCCGGCATGCAGAATCATTTCCGCCGCCAGCTCGAAGTTGTCGAAGAGGATGCTGGTCGAGACGTTAATTCGTCCCCGGGCTGCATCGGCCACGACGGAAACTAGCTGATTTTGCTCGGAGAATGTGAGGCCGTTTTCAGTGGATACGAGCGTTGAGAAAAATCCGTGGCTCACTGCCTGATCCACATCGTGCCTAACTGCTGCTTCATCGAGACGTTGAAGGTCGAGTGTGTAGGAGGGGAGCGTCGTTTTTTCGACGCCTACCATGTGAGCTTTAGCCCATTTTTTGAGGTCTGCTTTACGCATGGAGCATAGTAACACTTCGACGGATCCGGCACCCGAGGACGCCGAATCACGATCGCGGGTTTACGCTTCCGGCGGGCAACCTCGGCGATCGGACGCTGACCGCGTTTGTCAGCCCTGGCTGCCGTTACACCTTCAACGCCGCAGGCCGCTCCTGGTTGATCGTGCAGGATCGCGCCAACGACCTGGCGCTCAACCGCCTCGACGTCGACGATATCACCATCACGCGCGAGGACGGCTCCAGCTACACGGTCCAGGGGTCCTACCAGCTTTTCATCGGCGGCGTCGCGGCGGCCGGCCCCTATCCGACGGGAACCGGCCTCGACCTTCTGCCCGGCAGCTACGACTTCGTCCTACGCTACCTCGACGCCAATGGGCCGAAGACGCAAAGGCCGACGCTGACCTTCTGAGGCTGCATTACAGCAACTGGTCGCGAGATCGTCGACCCGCCAGTGCGGAGTTTCACGGGTGATTTCTGCTTAAGATTAAATACAAAATCTTCCGGCGAGCACAGCGCTTCGTACACCTCAGGTGCGTCGCCGGGAATTGCGGGGAAGCTCACCGCGGGTCGGACGACCGCTGTCTACCGTCAAGCGTCCGCACGCGCAGCTGATGCGACTGGAAGTCGCCGCCAAACCAGTGCTTGTAGTCGAACCCGCGATGGCCGGAAGTGATGGACAGCGTTGGGGTTGGGATCGCGAGCTTCGCGCTCGCTGAACGACCGAAGACGTCGGTCAATGTCACCTCGACGAGCTGAAGTTGCGCCGCATCGCTTCCGGGAACGTCGATCGTCAGAGTGCGCGTCTCCGGAGCGGCGACAGGCGCACCGTTGAGCATCCACCGCTCCTGGCCGCGAGCGAACGTCCCGGGGGTCAGAAAGATCCGCGTCAGATCGAGCGCGACCGTGATCGCGTACGTTGAGGTGGTGTAGGTGGCGCCCCCTGGGGCCGCAGCGTGCGAAGAGGACACGACGATGCTGGGAACAAGGACGACGCTCGGAACGAGCCGCTTGGGATACGAAACCCAGGTCAGTGTTGGCTGTGGCTGTGGCGACTTCGGCGACTTCGTCGACGAAAGATCGAACATCACTTTGACCGTCGACTGCGCGTCGATCCACGCGGTGGTCGCGGCGTGCGCTGGCATGGTGAAGGCGAAGTCGGTCGGCTTGATCGCGGCGAACGAGGGCGCGTCCCCGATCGTCAGTGACCAGAAAGGCGCATCGGTGACCTGCGCTGGCGAGGCGGTCGACACGGTGACCGCGGCCGCCTTGGCGGGCGGCGTCCACCACGCCACGGCCGGACCGGCTACGGTCGCGAAAGCTTGCAGGGAGTATTGTGGAATGGTGCGATCAGCCTCGATCGCCAGGCCCCCCTCCGCGCGACCACCGATGAGCATCCCGGCGCGCGAGAGCGACAGCGCGTCGAGGAACAGGGCCAGCCCGGGCGGTGGCGAAAATGTGAACGCCGCGGCGACAATATCGCCAAACGAGCCGACTTGTTTCTTGGCTTTGTCGGCGACAACGGTCTTGTTCAGCGCCCACACGATCGCATTCGCGGTCGAGATGTTCGCGAACAGCATCGTATTCAGCAGGAAGCCCAATTTCTCGATGCCTCCGCTCGTGTGCACGTCGCTGGTCGACGCCGAAACCGCAAACTTTCGTCCTGGGACCGGCGCCAGGTTCACGCGAAACGTGACCTTTCCGTCCACGGGGATGGCACCGAGATAGGTCGTTGTAGGCGCTGCGAACGCAATGCCCTGTTTGTCATCGAGAGTCACCGTTGGTCTTGTATAGGACACCAGGTCATCACCGATCCGATGGATCTCGACGCCGACGAAGTCGCCGGGCGTCGCCTCGATCTGCATGTCCATCGCGTGGTGTTCGTGCGGCACGCTCCAATCGTGGGACTGCTTGGTGCTCCAATTCACGACCTTGCCGGTGGTGTGCTTGGTCAGCGCGTCGGCGGGGAAGTGCAAGGTCGCCTTGGCGAGGGTGGGGGTGGGCGCGGAGATAGTGCCCGCTACTGGCTGGCCCGTATCCGGTCCGAACGCCGCGTCCGCTGCCCCCATCTCCGGCACTACGATTGAGAACGTGGCTGATTGCGATGGAAACATGTTCTCGACTATGTCGGCGAACTGAGCGAGTAGTGCGCTTTCACTGACCGCGATCGCATAGTCCTCATCTGTCGCGCGGAGTGGCGGCCCCCCCGCCGTCGCGTCGCCTGGTGCGTCGGCATATACGCGGAGCTGGAGCGAGCCGCGACCGTCCGGGCTCATAAACAGCACAGGATCCGTGTGCGAGCCGCCTAGCGCTGATACATCGAGCGGCGTCGGGTTCACCTTCAGCAGCTTGACCTGTGCGAGCAAGAACCCAAATAACAGGGCGCGCGCGCCTGGCACATTCGGCCCGATCCCCAGCTTTTGATCGAGGAAGGCATCCTCGTCGTTCCAGTCGCCGGCCCGAAGCAGGCGGTATTGAAGTCCGAGGTCCTCTACCGCGAGATGATTCAGTTCAACGGCGAGCTGTCCATTCGCGGTGCTCACGGGGACGTTGTCGATCGTGATGGCCAGCACCTCCATGTTCTCCACGATGGGCTGACCCGCACCGTTATCCTGAGCGACCTGGTCCATCACGATGCGCATCTTCAACCGGCTGGACGGCGTCGTCGGAAACAGTACTTCGACCTGACCGAACAGTAGCGCGACGCTCTGGCCACCGAATGAAATCGATCTAAAGTCGCCGGCATCTTCGGGCTTGGAGGTTTTGGTGGTGCGCGCCGGTTCGAACGTCAGTCCGTTGAACAGCTGATTCACGAGAGTGTCGCCAAGTTCGAGGATGCCCAGGTAGCCATGCAGGTCCATGCGGAATATCTATCACCATTCGTCCGCGAACTATGTTGCGTGGTGTAAACGGTCCCCTTTCGAGCGGCCGAGAAGCTTACGCGGGAGGGTCGGCGTAGTTGAAGAACAGCGCCTTGCGCTCCCATGCCCGCTCCGCGTTGCCCGCTAGCCTCACGAGCGCGTCGGCGACGTCGCAGTAGGACGCGCTGCCGTGCTGGATGTTGTCCTTCGTGGGCTCCGCGCGCAGTGTGCCGCGGGACGGCTGCACCACCATCTGACCCAGGCGGGCGTAGACGAACCGGAACGCCGGAGGCGCTCCCTCGAAGCACCAACGGACCAACGCCTCGGCCTTGCCCCACGCCTTGCGCGCGAGGACGTTGCGAATGACCCAGGCCATGGCCGCCACCGACTATTTTTCGATCGTGCCACCGGGCTCGGGCAGAAGCTGACCTCCCACGATGACCATTACGATGCTCTTCCAGAACGCGTTCGAGCGCTGGATCGAGGACACGAAGAAGCGACACCTCGTGCATCACCTGCGGGAAGCCCTCGCCGAGCTCCGCCGCCTCATGACGGAGGAGGGGACCCGTAAGCGCGGTTTAAAGGGTGCACGGACGAAGTGACCGCACTCCGAGAGTTCAGATCGGCGGAAGGATTTTCGAGGCGTAGACCCCGAGGAGGCCTTTGTTCCAAAAGTCGAAGTCCTTCGTGCGTTCCATCCCCTCTACCGCTTCGAGCTTCTCCAAATGCGACTCGCTGATCGCGTCGCCTTCTGCGAGCCCGATGGCAATGGCGGCGGCAGGCATGAGCCACGCTTCGCCTCCTTCGAGCAGCGGCTCCAGCACCGCGACGTCACGGTCACCGCGCGCGCGCAGCTGAAGCCCGAGGGCGAGCGCGAGGCCGGCACGCGCTCGCTCTTCTCCATCGCGCGCCACGGCATCCCGGAGCGCCTCGCGCGGATCGACGCTCGTGACCAGAATGCCGACGAGCTGAGCGGCGACGCAGCGTGCGGCGGCGTCCGTATCCGAGACGGCGATTCGCAGGTAATCCATGTAGCCGGCCATGACTGCGACGATCGATGTGTCAAAAGGAAAGCGATCGGCGTCGTCGCGAAGGTCGGTCCGTCGGATGCCTTCGAGTAGGTACGCATCGCCCTGGAACGTCGCGATCTCCCGCAGCAGTACGAGCGCAAGGTTGCGGCCGCCGAGCCCTGGCGCAGCTGCGATCTCGCGAAGGAAAGGGACCGCGCTGGGCGTGGCCGCGAATACGGCGTGGTCGGTATCGTGGAGGAGCGTGACCAGGAGTGAGACAAAGGCCTCGTCCTGGAGGCTTGCATCGCCGCTGGCGAGGTTCTGCAGATACCCCGGGATCATCGACGAGTCGGGACCCTGACGGCTGGTGAGATGGGCCCAATCCACCGAGCCCAGTCGATCGAGGTTCATGTTCCGTGGCCTACAGCCGGTGCTCTTCGGGAGTGGGCATCGGCGGCGACGATCCGCGCGTGTCGAACGACCGTGCCAGCACCCAGCCGTGCATGCCAATCGCCGACGTCAGCTCGAACGCGCGTACGCCCTCGTGCGCGAGGTGCGCCGCGGCGTCGTCCGCCGACGGATGCGCGCCCCAGAAGCGCGGCCAGCCGTCGGCCGTCCAGCCGGCGCGGAACCGCTCGGCGAGGCGCTCGACCAGCACGCTCACGGGCTGCTCGATCACGTCACCAAGCACGGTCCCGAACGCGTCGCTCTCGAACTGGTACGCGGCCACGTCGGCGAAAAGCAGTTCGGTATCGCGCGGCGGGGTCGTCCGTGCGCGCGCCACGAGCCGAATCGACGCACGCTCGCAGTCCACCTCGTAGCCCACCAGGAGATAGTCGCCGAACGGAGCCGCCACGGGGCCTCGCTTCTGAGTCCGACGCGGCGTCGACTGCACAGCACCGCGCGGACCGACATGTTCGCCAGAGAGTACCGTCGCTAACCCTTCGGCCTCGGCTTCGACACCGGCTTGGCCTTGGGCTTTGACGCGCCTTTGCCACTCTGACTTTTCTTTTGGTCTCGCTCAGCGATCCACCCGAGGATGGCGGTGTCCGCGCCGCCGACGTCGACGACGCGATCCTGGTGGGTCATGACGCCGACGCCGTGCTCGTCGTCCCACGCACACGCGAGCTCGTAGCCGACGTACGCCAGGCCGTCCTTGTGCGCCCAATGGATGTGCGCGGTAGTGAGCGACACCAGGCTTGCGAGGGCTTTGCGATCGACCTTCTTCGGGAGCTCGATCTCCGCGCCCTTGGTGAGCTTCGGGAACGCTGCGACGATGGCGTCGAGCACCATCTCCTGGTGCTTCTTGGCCTTGGTCGTGACGAGGAGGTACGCCGCCTGCTGCTCCGGCCCGGTCTCCTCTGCGCCCATCGCGTCGCCTCCGATCGCGACTGCGATCTCCCCGCTGGCCAGATCGTCATCCGCCCCTGCCATGAATCCGGCCCACTCCGGCAGGTAGGTCCACACCTCGTCGTAGCCTTCGAGGGGGAGCTTCTTTACGTTTTTCAGCGCTCGCTTCTTCGCCTTTGCGATCGCGGCTTTGACCTTCGCGGGGGAAGGTCCCTGCGGCGCAGGTGTTAGCTTCTTCGCGTCTCTTGTGGAAGGTTTTTTGGCGGTCATGTGGCGGCGACCACCATACACCGCGGCACCCACCGTCATTCGGAGGAAAAGAGAGCAGTGCCGGGGAAAGCGGCGCCCGCCAGCGCCGCTCGCTTCGCTTCACTTTCCATAGCGCAAAGACAAAGTCGGAAATGCGGGCACTTCTATTGTCGATTGCTTGTTGCGGAAGTTGTTGGCGGGCCGCTGTGAGCTGCCAGCACAAGAAATCAGATCGCCCCAGATCGTCCTTCGCTATTCGACGGGCGCCGATTCGACCACCTTGGCCGCGTTGCAGAAGCTCATCTTGCGCATCGCAACCGGCGGACTGGCGCGCTCCTTGAGCGCGGTGGTGTGGCGCTCGGCGAAGATCTTGCCCAGCTTGCCGCCGGTCGCCTTCTCCAGCGACTGTATCAGCGCGCGCCAGGCCGTTGATGCGGCGGCGTCGCCGGCCGGCGGCGGCGGCACCAGCGCCATCAGGCCCACCAGATCCTCCGCCGCCGACTCCTCGAGCTTGGGCCGGCTCAGCATCTCTTTGAGCGTCGGCACGAACACGCCGTCGCGCAGCTCCTGCAAATCGTCGTCGTCGACCTGGCACCAAAGCAGGCGCGCGTGCAGGCGCGTCAGCGCGCCGCCCGACTCGCCACGCGGCCGCTCGAGCAGCTGGCGGAGCGCCGCGTCGTAGTCGCCGTGCGCCTCGGCGTAGTAGGTGAGCATCACGTCGACCAGCTTGCCCTTGCACTCGCCGTCGCACGAGGCGCCGAAGAGATACTCGATGAGCCACTTGCGCCGGTCGGCGTGGAATTTTTCGAGCTGCGTCGCCTCCTGGTTGGTGACGAACTCGCCGGTGCGCGCCGCCGCCATCACCAGCGCCGAGACCAGCTTGGCGCCGAGCGAGAAGCCCTCGAAGCGAAGGATCTCGCGCCACTGCCGTCGCTGATAGAGATCGTTGAGCGCGGGGGTGAACAGCGACGAGAGCATCAGCGCCTGCTGCTGGACCTGGCGCTCCTCCTTGAGCAACGCCATCGGCAGCGGCGTGGCTCCGGCGACCAGCGCGGACTGGATCTCGTCGGAGATCAGGCCGGCGAGCGCGACAGAGCGTCCGGCGTTCTTGTCGATCTTGCAATAGTCGACCGCGCGCGTAACGCCAAAGCGCTGATCGCAGGTGAGCAGGTAGGAGTGCGCGAGGCGCCAGTAGTCCTTGCCGGTGGTGTTGATCAGCACGCTGCGCATGTAGTCGGGCGCGTCCTTGCCGAGCTCGAGCGCGTAGGATACGGCAAGCTCAGGATCGAGAATGTTGCCGCGCGAGAGCGAGAGCAGCACGCCGTAGCGCTGCTCGACGTTGTTGCCGCCCGAGCTGGCGAGCACCTGCAGATTCTTGGCGAGGATCTCGGCGCGCTCGATGCGCCAGCTGTTCTCCGCCTGCGTGGCGGCGACCTTCTGCTGCGAGTCGGCCTGATGGCGCGCGATCTCCGATTGCTTGTATTGCCAGATGGAGGTGGCGATCAGACCGGCAGCACCGATGACGAAGGTGGAGAGGAAGCCGTGATAGGTCTGGATAAACCTGCCGACGCGCGACGTGTGATCTGGCGCCGCGGCGCTCTTGTCGTCAGTCTTGGTTTCGCCCTTGGTTTCGCTTTTGTCGTCGCTCTTGGTTTCGCTTTTGTCGTCGCTCACGCGGGCAGCTTACCGCTGTCCGGGCGGCCGCGCTATCGGGGCGACTGTGCGCGCATGAAGCGACACAATTGTTCGCTGGCGGCGGCGAGAATAGGAAGGCGCTGGCAGCTCCTACGCCGGCCGTCGTTTCATGCGGTCAAAGACCAATCAGTGGCCCGCTTCAGTCTCGCGGAGGATGGCGAAGTGTTCGCGCGTGCGCTGGCGCGAGGGGACCAGCTGCACCAACGTCGACGGGGCCGGCCCGAGTCCCGCCTGCGCATCCTTTCCGAGCGCGCGTTTGAGCTTGGCCTAGGCCCCCTGACCGATTTCGATTTCCCAGCCGCCGCAACAGGTGTCTTCGCACGCCGAGCCCGCGCACTGAAAATCGATCATGTAGCGAAGCGCTGAAGGAGGCTGCATGTCGTCGTCGACCGTAACACGCGGCCGCGCGCTCCGAGACTTGCCGCTACCAGTCTGCCGTTGGTGGTGGCCGGACCGTTTGCGTCGCCGGGATCGCGAGCGCTGCAGCCTTCGGAGCTTCGGTCGACTTATTCAAAGACGGGCCCTAAGCTCGTCCGTATGTGCGGCCGCATGACGCTGACCAATTCGGACCTGGCGGGCGTTGCAGCGCTGCTCGATGCCAAGTTCGAGCCCGCAGATGCGTCCAGATTTGGCGCGCGCTACAACGTCGCGCCGACCGATCTGCACTGGGTGCTCGTTGCTGGCGACAAACCCGGTGAGCGATGCATCGTTCCGGCGGTTTGGGGGCTGCCGTCGCCCAAGGCCGGTTACGTGATCAACGTGCGCGGAGAATCGGTGGCGCGCGGCGCATTTCGCAGTCGACAGCATGCGCTGGCGCTGGCCGATGGGTTCTTGGAGTGGCGGCGCGAGGGCAAGCATCGGCAGCCGATCTGGTACCGCGGACAGGGACCGCTCCTGCTGATGGCTTCGGTTGTGGCGCCACTGGGCGACGCGTCATCAAAGGCGCCGATCGGCTTTTCGGTGATTACGGTCGCCGCCAATGACGACGTCGCGCCTGTGCACGATCGAATGCCGGCGCTGATTAGCGCTCCGCAGATCGATGAGTGGCTGGCGGGAGCGGGCGTCGAGTTGCTGCGGCCGAGCCCCACCGGAACTCTGTCGGCCACCCCGGTATCCGAACGGGTCAACCGGGTGCGAAACGATGACCCTGAGTGTCTGGTAGCGGCGCAGACTTCTGCAGGAGCTCGCCGCCAACTGTCGTTGTTCGGTGCGCAGTAAGCAGTACCACCGACTCGAACGATTACGATCGGCACCGGCCTTTAGGGTCCTTTAGGGTCCTTTGGGGCCCTTAGCGAAAATCGTCTGCGTCGACGTCAAAATCTCGCATCCAGCGCGTCACGGTCCGCGCGTCCAGACCGAGCCTGGCGGCAGCTTGGCTGATGATTCCACGGCCAAGTCGCAGCGCCTCGGTCAATTTGCGCAGCTTTTCGCGGTCGGGCTCGGCTCGCGGATCGATATCGAGCTCACGGAAGCGCGTGTACATTGTGCCGATCGATATTCCCGCCACGACGCACGCGCGCGGCACACTCCAGTTGACCGACTCCAAGATGGCCACGAGCTTGGCGCGTCTTTCGGCCGCGTTCCACTTGGCGCCCAGGAGCGTGCGGTGGCCGATGAGATTTGCGTTGATGCGTTCAGCCTCTGCATCTCGCTCAAGGTCGTGCCGACGCATCCGGGCGCGTAGAGTATTTCGCGACACCCCCAACGCCGCCGCGATGACCTGCACCTCGCCGTGATGTTCGCGTATCAGCTCAAGGATGCGACGCCGTTCCTCCTCGGCGGGAACCGGCTGAGGCCGCAGTCGTTCGACGAGCTTGACGAGATCGAGGTCGTGAACGCGGCTGAACACCGAACTCGAGTTAATCCCCAAGTCGCGCGCCGCACCGACAAGGCTGCCCCGATTGCGGACCAGCGCGCGTGAGGTCGCCTCTTTGCGCGCCAACTCGTTCATCGCGCGCAGCGAGGGGGGCAGGTTTGCCAAACCATGCTCGCGCAGGGACGCGTAGAACGTGTCGACATTTACTCCACTGACGCGGGCAGCGGCTTGTATGTTGCCCTGCGTCCGGGTCAGCGAACGACGTACCTCCGCGGGGGTCGGTCTGACGACTCGCCTTCGACGCTTGCAGGGAGGAATCATATCGCCCCCATTTTACTCAAAGTGCCGCCCACGCGCACGTTTGCCTAACGACAACAAGTGCCACCTCGACGCTGACGCGCGAACGGGTCGACCAAACCGGTCAGGCTGAGAGGGGCCGCATATTTCGGCCGTCAGGCGGGGCGCGCCAGGTGCGTCAGGCTTGTTCTTGCCGGTGACTGGCCTATGATGGTTGATTATGCTTGATCACTTTTTGACCTCGAATCGGACCGCGATCCTCGCAGGCGCGCGAGCGCGCGTTGCCTTGCGAACCTCTCCGAAGCCGACTGAGTTGGAGCCTGAGCACGGGATCCCGGTCTTCTTGGACCAACTCGGGGACGCGCTTCGCCTGGCAAAGACCAGCGCCGTAGTCGACCACGGGTTGATCGCCAAAAGCGCGGGTCAACACGGCGGCGACCTCCTTCGCGAGGGCCTCACCATTGCCCAGGTCGTTCACGACTACGGCGATATCTGCCAAGCGATTACGACGTTGGCGTTGGAGCAGGCAACGGCCTTTTCGGGGGAAGAGTTTAAGACGCTCAATCTGTGTCTCGACGATGCCATTGCGGGAGCCGTGACGGAGTACGCTCTTCAGCGCGAACAATCGATCCAGAACGAGGGAACCGAGCGCCTCGGCATGCTGGCGCACGAATTGCGCAACTTGATCAACACGGCGGTACTTTCGTTTGACAGTATCCAGCGTGGCCGCGTTTCTCCGAGCGGCAGCGTAGCCCAAATGCACAGCCGCAGCCTGATGGGTCTGAGCAACCTTGTGGATCGCTCGCTCGCCGAGGTGCGGCTCGATGCCGGGATAGGGCGTCTCGAACCTATTTCCGTCACCGAGTTCATCGAAGAGGTCGAAATCGGTGCGCTGATTCAGGCACAGGCGCGAGGTCTGCGGTTCGCGGTGGTCGTCTCGAATCGCGGGCTGATCGTCAAGGGTGATCGTCAAATCCTCGCAGCCGCGCTGTCCAATCTCCTGCAAAACGCGTTCAAGTTTACGCTTCCGCAGAGGAGCGTCACGCTGACCGTATTGGCAACCGCCGACCGCGTTCTTTTTGAGGTGGAGGACGGGTGTGGCGGGCTGCCGGCGGGTAAAATTGAGGACCTCTTCCGTCCCTTCGAGCAGCGGAGCCCCGATCGCAGCGGTATTGGCCTCGGGCTCTCGATATGTCGAAAGGCGGCCAAAGCAAATGGCGGCGAGATCCGCGTCCGCGATATCCCGGGCAAAGGATGTATCTTCACCCTCGATCTTCCCCGGAGCGCGCCACCGCCCCCCGTGCGCACCCAGTAGACTGGGTCTTTCAAGTGCTTCAAGAGGCCCGATGTTCCGGAGCAACAAGGTCGGGATTTGCGGCGACAGTCGTTCGAACAGGGCGGGGACTGAGTGCGAGTCGCCGGCCGCGCCCCGGTGGTGCGCGCATTGCGGGGGGGCGCTGATGACTAGGATCCGACAACCTTGAGCGGGGTCATCGACGCCGCCGGACCGGTCGACTCGGGCAGCGGAACG
>JBBQIO010000026.1:0-13067 GCA_038325015.1 Polyangia bacterium | reverse complement strand
TCGGTCCACGACGTCCAGTTTTCGCTGCTCCTGAGCGTCGCTCTGGTGGTGCTGGTCGTGTTCCTGTTTCTCCGCAGCCTGCGGGCCACGCTCATTCCGAGCCTCGCGGTGCCCCTGTCGCTGATCACCACCTTCGGCATCATGTGGCTGTGCAATTACAGCCTCGACAATCTGTCGCTGATGGCGCTGACCATCTCGACCGGCTTCGTGGTCGACGACGCGATTGTGGTCACCGAGAACGTGACCCGCTTCATCGAAGAGGGGATGCCGCCGGTGCAGGCGGCGCTCAAAGGCGCGCAGCAGATCGGCTTCACGATCGTGAGCATCACCTGCTCGCTCCTGGCGGTGTTCATCCCAATCCTGCTGATGGGCGGCATCGTCGGCCGGCTGTTCCGCGAGTTCGCCGTCACGCTATCGATCGCGATTACCGTGTCGGCGGTCATCTCCTTGACGCTGACGCCGATGATGTGCGCGCGGCTCCTCAAGAGCGACCACGGCAAAAACCTAGGCTGGCTGTCGCGCACGCTCGAGCGCGGCTTCGAGGGGATGGCGGCCGGCTACGGTCGCGCGCTGCGCTTCGTCTTACGCCACCGGGCCATCGTCGGCATGGTCACTGTCGGCACGATCGCGTGGACCGGATACCTCTTCGCGCACATTCCGGCCGGCCTCTTTCCGCAGCAGGATACCGGCCTCATCAGCGGCTTCGCCGACGCGCCGCAGGACATTTCGTTTTCCGCAATGAAGGCCCGCCAAGAGGCGCTCAACGCCATCGTCGCTGGCGATCCGGGCGTCGATCATTTCGTCTCCTTCACGGGCTCGGGCCCGGGGGCTGGCACCACCAACACCGGCTCGATGTTCATCTCGCTCAAGAAGAAGCCGCCGCGCAAAGAGAGCGCCGACTCCATCATCAATCGGCTGCGGCCCAAGCTGGCCAAGGTCGAGGGCATCAACCTGTTCCTGCAGGCCGTGCAGGACATGCGGGTCGGCGGTCGCCCGACGCGCACGCAGTACCAATACACACTGGAGGACGCCAATCTCGCCGAGCTCAATCAGTGGGCGCCCAGGATGGTCAAGAAGCTGAGCGGCCTGCCCGAGCTCAGAGACGTGGCCTCGGACCAACAGACCGCAGGGTTGCAGCTCAACATCACCATCGACCGTGACACCGCCTCGCGCATGGGGCTGACGATGCGGACCATCGACAACACGCTCTACGATGCCTATGGCCAGCGGCAGGTCGGGGTGTTTTATACGCAGCTCAACCAGTACCATGTGGTGCTCGAGGCGACCCCCGAGACCAACGGCGATCCGTCGGTGCTCGATGCCCTGTACGTCAAGTCGCCGAGCGGCGGTCTGGTTCCACTGTCGACCTTTTCCCAGGTATCGACCTCGTCGACGCTGCTCTCGGTCAACCATCAGGGGCAGTTTCCCGCGGTGACCCTGTCGTTCAACACTGCGCCCGACATCGCGCTCGGCTTGGCGGTGACCGCGATTCACAAGGCCGAGTCCGAGCTCGGCGTGCCGGCGTCGATCCACGCCGCATTTCAGGGCACGGCGCAGGCCTACAAAGATTCGTTGTCGTCGGAGTTTTGGCTGGTGCTGGCCGCCATCCTGACCGTCTACATCGTCCTCGGCATGCTCTACGAGAGCTACGTTCACCCGATTACGATCTTGTCGACGCTACCCTCCGCCGGGCTCGGAGCGCTACTGGCGTTGCAGCTCTATCGCACCGAATTGAGCATCGTTGCGATCGTCGGGATCATTCTGTTGATCGGCATCGTCAAAAAGAACGCGATCATGATGATCGACTTCGCCATCGAGGCCGAGCGCGACGAGGGACTGTCCGCCGAGGAGGCCATCTACAAGGCGTGCCTGTTGCGCTTTCGGCCCATCTTGATGACCACCATGGCGGCGCTGCTCGGCGGCTTGCCGCTGGCGCTCGGCACCGGCATGGGCTCGGAACTGCGCAAGCCCCTCGGCATCACGATCGTCGGTGGGCTGATCGTCTCGCAGCTCCTGACGCTGTTCACCACGCCTATCACCTACCTGGCGCTCGACCGCTTCTCCAACCACCGCGAAAGGCCGGACGAGGAGGAGCCGAGCGCACCGAAGCGATCACCGCTCGCCCTTCCCGATGTCGTGCCGCCGAGCCCTTAGTGCGGGTAGCCCGAAGGGCGCGCCCGCCGCCAAGGGACTTTTGCCGCGCTTGTTCGGCCTCAACAAGCATCCGGTCCACATCACTCACACACTGGTCGATGGCGACGAGACCGTCATCGGAACCCTGCACATCCGCACGTTCGCCGTCCCTGGGGCACACCGCCCGAAGCGCGGCCTATCTCGTCGACGGAGTGCTCTTTGTCGGCGACAGCGCGGATGCCGACAAAAAAAGCGGCGCACTCGTACCCGCGGTGTGGCTGTTCAGCGATGACCCGGCGCAAAATCGCCGGTCGCTGATGGCGCTGGCCAAGACGGTCGAGCCGATGGCGGCGCAGATCAAGTGGATGGCACCGGCGCACAGCGGTCCGATGGAGGGAACCGCCGCCTTGACTCACTTCGCCGCCGCCAACCGTTGACCGTGAGGCGGCAAGGCGGCAAGGCGCGCGCAGGGCCCTGCTAAGGCAACGGCGCCTGAATCCGAATCCCGAGCTTGCCCTTGTGCTTGTTCTCTTTCATCAGCTGATGCGCCGCCGGCGTGTCGACGAAGTCGAACACCTGATCGAGCACCGGCCGGATCTTGCCGCTGATCATCAGCTCGTTGGCGCGCTCGGCTTGATAGGCATTGGCAAAATGCGATCCCAAGATCTGCTTTTGCCGCATCCACAGATAGCGCACGTCGAACTCGAGATTGAAACCGGTCGTCGCGCCGCAGATGACGATGCGACCGAACCGCTTGCACACGAATACGCTGGTCGGAAAGGTCTCCTGTCCGACGTGCTCGAAGACGACATCGGGATCTTTGCCGCCGGTCAGCCGGCGTAGCTCGCCGCCGAAGCGCTTCATCTCGTCGGTGCGCTTCTTGGTCTGCTCCGGCGTTTCGTTGCGGGCGAAGCTGAACCCAAAGTCGCGGCGATTGACGATCATTTCGGCGCCGAGCGAGCGCACCAGGTCGAACTTGTCGGGTGACGACACGACGGCGATCGGGTTGGCGCCCAGCACTTTGCACAGCTGAATGGCGAAGATCCCCAAGCCACCAGCCGCACCCCAGATGAGGACGTTGTCGCCCGGCTTGACCTGCGCCTGACCGACCAGCATGCGGTAGGCGGTGAAGAAGGTCAGCCCGTAGCTCGCCGCCTCTTCCCAGCCGAGCTGCTTGGGCTTTGGCACGAGCTGCTGCGCCTGCACGCGGGTGAACTGCGCGAAGCTGCCCCAGCTGGTTTCGTAGCCCCAGATTTTTTGCTCCGAGCAGGCCATCGGATCGAGGCCGTTGCACTCGGGACACTGACCGCACGATTGATTGCAGTGCACGACGACCTCGTCGCCGACCTTCCAGCGACGCACGTCCTTGCCGATTTTCCACACGATGCCGGCGGCGTCGGAGCCGGCGATGTGAAAGCTCTCTTTGTGCATTCGAAATACACTGACCGGCTTGCCCTGCGCGGCCCAGACGCCATTGAAGTTGACGCCGGCGGCCATCACCAGCACCAGCACCTCGGACGGGCCGATCTCCGGCAGCGGCACCTCTTCGACCTGCATCGCGGTGATCGGGTCGCCCTCGCGCTCCTTGCGGATGACGATGGCGGCCATGCGTTCGGGCAGCTCGCCCAGCGGCGGAACGGTATGGAGCGGGATGGTCTGCATTTAGTGATTGTCCGTTGAGTGGCTGTGGCCGACTAATTCGATCAAGACGCCGTCGCCGGCACTGGGATGGAGAAAGCCTACTTTGTGTCCACGCGCTCCGGGGCGCGGGACTTTATCGATGAGCGGAACGCCCGCGAGGTCGAGCTCGCGCAACGCGGCGGCCAGGTCGTCGACGACAAAGGCGATGTGGTGCAGGCCGGCTTTGCCGCCGCGGCCGGCCAAGAATTTTTCGAGGCCGGCGTTCTTGCCCGCATGCGGTCCGGACTCGACGACGATCGGAGTGATCAGCTCGACGCAAGCAGCGGCCTCTTGGGCCGTCAAGAGAAACGCCGCCTCGGTGCGCTGCGAATCGACGCGCTCGCGTGGCCCGATGCCAAGGCCCAGGATGCGCGTCCATGCGCTCACCGCGCCGTCGAGATCGCCGGTGCAAACGGCGACGTGATCGATGCCCAGGATCTTCATGACCGTGACGGTACCAAGAGCGTGCGGGTAATTTCGACGACCTTGTCTTTGATCTTCGACTCGGGGGCTTTTTTCAGCTCTTCGGCAAACAGCGCTGCACCATGCGTCGAAAACGCATCGACCGACGTCGTGTTCTTGACACCGACCAGGCGCAGTGTCACGCGCCCGAGGCCGTTGCCATCGGCCGGATCGACGGCCAGGACGCGCGTTGCCGCGTAGATCGTATCGCCACCGAGCACCGGATTGGGGTGGGCGCCGTTGTCAAGACGCAGCTCCCACACGGCATGACTGCCCAGATCGCGGGCCGACAGGGCGACGGCAAAGCCGAGCACCAAACCGCCATAGACCACGCGGGTCTTTTGAAACGACGAGGTCTGACAATACACTTCGTCGAAATGGAGCGGATGGGTATTGCGCACCAGCGCGGTGAGCTGCATGTGCTCGCTCAGACCGATGGTCTTGCCGACGCGATGGAGCACCGTCTGTCCGACGGAAAAATCGTCGAGCCAGCCGGGCAGGCCACTATCAAAGGCGCGGCCGGTGAGCGCCAGCCGAGGATGGATGAGCTCGTTTTCGAGCGGCCGGGTGGCCTCGCCGGGACTCTGCGCTGCAGTCGGGACGCGCTCGCTCGCGTCGAGCGTGCCGGCGCGGACGAGCGCCTTTCGCTCAAAGGCGCAGACCGTGGCCCCATCGTCATTTTGCAAGACTGTGCGCACATGGACGACGCCCTTGTCACCGCTCGATGCCAGCTTGACGTCGAGCACGGTCGAGCGACCGGACAAGGTCTGGCCGGCATAACAGGGTGATGGGAAGCGGACATCAACATAAGCCAGATGGGCGATGGCCTGCTCCGAGACGTCGTGCACCGAAAACGAGAGCGCCAGATTCAAAATCAAAAGCGGCGGCAGCGGACGATCGCTCAGTCCCCAGCGCAGCGCTTCGGCGCGCGACGAATAGATCGTCGTGGCGTCGAGAAACGAGCCGCTCCACAGGGCCGCCATGCCGGCGTCGACCGTGACCTCGAACGGATGGCGATAGGTCTGCCCGACGACAAAATCGCTCAGCAGCCGGCCGTAGCGCGGCGAAAACACCGCCGTGGTCGCTGTCGCCATCAGCGATCTCCAATCAGCCGCTTGGCGATCACCTCGTACTGAATCTCGCTGGTCCCCTCGAAGATGCGAAACACGCGCGCGTCCCGCCAAAAGCGCTGCGCCGGATATTCGCGCGAATAGCCGTAGCCGCCGAAGATTTGCATCATCTCCGAGGTCACGCGCTCGGCCATTTCGGCCGCGAACACTTTGGCCATTCCGGCTTCGAGATCCGAGCGCACGCCCGAGTCTTTTTTGGCGCAGGCGAAATAGGTGAGCTGCCGCGCCGCTTCAATCTCGGTCGCTGCGTGAGCCAGCTTGTGCCGAATCACCTGGAATTCGGCGATCGGTCGGTCGAACTGAATGCGCTCCTTGGCGTACTTGAGCCCGGCCTCGTACGCCGCCTGCGCCGTGCCGACGGCGCGCGCCGCGGTCTGGATGCGCGCGTATTCGTAGGTCGCCATCAGCTGATAAAAGCCTTGCCCCTCCTTTTCGCCGAGGAGATTGCCGACCGGGCACCGGTACCCGTCGAAGTGCAGCGAGTAGGACTTCATGCCCTTGTAGCCGATGGTTGGGATCGGCGAGCCGGCCAATTCGGGCGGTGCAAAACCGTCGCCCGGCTCCTTTTCGACCAGCAAGATCGACAGGCCTTTGTGGCGCGGCTGATCTGGCAGCGTGCGCGCCAGCACCGTCAACAGATGGGCGCGATTGGCGAACGTGCACCAGGTTTTTTCGCCGTGCAGCAAAAAATCGTTTCCTTGGCGCACCGCGCGCAGCTTCATGGCTGCGGTGTCCGAGCCGACGTCGGGCTCGGTGAAGGCCGCCGCGGTGAACAGCTCTCCGGAGCAGATCTTGGGCAAAAAGCGCTGCTTCTGCTCGACGGTGCCGTGCGCTTCGATGAGCGAGCCGGCGATGAGCATGCGGGTCATGACGCTGCCGACCGAAAGCCAGCCACGCGACAGCTCCTCGGTGACGATGGCCATGCTCAGCGTGTCGAGCCCCATGCCGCCCCAGTCCGCCGAAAAAATCAGGCCGAAATAGCCGAGCTCCGCCATCTTGGCGATGATCGAAAGTGGGATCTCTTTTTCCGCGTTGTCGAGGTCGTGCGCGATGGGGATGATTTCGCGCTCGACGAACTCGCGGACGCTGCTGCGGATTTCGTGGTGCTCCTCGCGCATGGGCTCGACTCTCTCCTTCGGCTTCGTGACGTCAGCGCTGGTGACGCGCAGCGCCAAACACTATCAGGAGCGCTGCCGCCGTCACGAGAGAAAAAGGGCAGCAGGGGGCGCGCGGCGCGCGGCGGCAAAAGTGCTAGCCTCGCCTCGGCGATGGCGCGTAAAAAACACGACGAAGAGATCCCAGCTGACGACGAGTCGCCACTGTCGCGTGTGCCGCGACTGATCGACGCGCGGACCGCACCCGACGATGCGGCGCTCCGTCCGCGCTCGTTCGACGAGTACGTCGGGCAAAAAAAGGTGCTCGATAACTTGAAAGTGTTCGTCGCTGCCGCGGCACGCCGGGGCGAGGCGCTCGACCACGTGCTCTTCTCCGGCCCGCCGGGCATCGGCAAGACGACCCTGGCGCACCTCATCGCCAGCGAGATGGGGGTGAGCTTTCGCTCGGTCGGCGCCCCGGCCATCGAGCACAAAGGCACGCTGGCCTCCTATCTGACGTCGCTCGAGCCGCGCGGCGTGTTTTTCATCGACGAGATCCATCGGCTGCAGGCGGTCGTCGAAGAGTATCTCTATCCGGCGATGGAGGACTTTCGCCTGGAGATTCCCGTCGGCGACGGGCCCAACGCCGAGATGCTCCCGCTGTCGCTGCCGCGCTTTTCTTTGGTCGGTGCGACGACGCGGACGGGTCTATTGTCGGCGCCGTTTTTGTCGCGCTTCAGCATCGTGCTGCGGCTCGAATACTACACGCCCGACGAGCTCACCGAGATTGTGGTCCGCTCGGCCGCGCGGCTCGGGGTCGATCTTCTGCCTGGAGGTGCCGCCGAAATCGGGCGCCGGTCGCGGGGCACACCACGCGTCGCCAATCATCTCTTGCGCAGGGTGCGCGACTTTGCCGAGGTCGAGGCCTCGGGCCAGGTCACCCAAGCGGTGGCGGCCTCGGCGCTCACCCGCCTGGGCGTCGACGAGCAAGGGCTCGACGGTCTGGATCGCGCGGTACTTCGCTGCATCGCACAAAAATTCGACGGCGGTCCGGTCGGCGTCGACTCTTTGGCGGCGGCGTGCAGCGAAGAGCGCGGCACGCTCGAAGATGTTGTCGAGCCATACCTTATCCAAGAGGGCTTCTTGCAGCGCACGCCGCGCGGCCGTGTCGCCACGCGACGAGCCTACGACCACCTCGGCTTGGCAGCGCCGTCGCAGCGCGAGCTGTTTTAACGCTTGGCGGCGGGAATCGGCTGCAGACGGACCAGGTTGGACTCGACTTCGACGAAGCCGATCCCTTCGTAAAAGCGGCCGCTCTGGCTGGCGTGTGTGGTCTGTAAATCCACACGGCAGCAGCCTAATCCACGCGCCTGCGTGATCGCGGCGTGCAAAAGCGCGTGGCCGATGCCGTCGTCGTCGCGAGCGTTGTCGATGACGAATTCGTCGACCACGGCGACGCGCGCTCCGAGGTGTATCTGGGGACGGTGCGACATGGCCAAATAGCCGACGACGCGCACCCCATTGGTGGCCACGAAGACGACGGCTTCGGGGTGGCGCACGACCTGCGCGAACGTCTCGTCGTAGCGACGCTCGTCCGGACGAACGCTGATTTGCGCCAGCAGTGCCAGCACCGGAGCGGCATCGCCGGGCCGTGCCCGACGCACGGTGACGCCAGTGGCGAGCTGGGGCAACATTAGCGATGGCCCCGAGTCAGCGAACGCGCGCGCAGATTCCGCACGATGTTCAGCGTACGACAACGTCGCCCGCCGGGCAAGTTTGCGTGCAGCCGTAGGATTTTGCTGCGCGTGCTACGGCGTGGCTTTGTCGGTCGGCTTCGTTCTGTCGGAGGTGTCGGTGGTGTCGGTGGCCGCCGGCTTGGCTGCATCCTTGGTCGGAGGCTTCGGCGCGGTCGGTGTGGTCGGCGCGGCTTTTTCCGCCGGCTCCGCCTTGTCGGTCGGAGTTGTTGGCGTGGTCGCTGGCACCGTCGAAGCCGAACCGGCCGGTGGCAGCGTCGTCCGCGCCCGCTCGATGGCCGCGTCCTCGGCCTTTTTGTCGCCGACTTTTTTGTCTTCGACCTTTTGCTTGGCCGCGCGCTCGATGGCGATCTTCTGCAGCCGCGCCGAGTCGGACTGACTCGCGTACCAGGCCAACGTCATCGACGTCAGCATGAAGACGATCGCCGTTCCGGCCGTCAACCGCTCCAAGAAGCTGCCAGCGCCGCGCCCGCCGAAGACCGCCGAGCTGGTGCCCGATCCAAATGCGATACCGACGCCGCCACCTTTGCCGGCCTGCAAAAGCACGGTGAGCACCAGGAACAGACAGGCGATAATATGAATGGCTGTGATGAACGTGACCATGGACCCTCTTCGTTTCAGGCGGTTCTATACTTGACGATGCGCAAGAAGTCATCCGCTTTGAGCGACGCGCCGCCGACCAGCGCGCCATCGATGTTGGGCTGCGCCATCAGGGCGGCAACATTGTCCGGCTTGACGCTGCCACCATAAAGGATGCGTACACCGTCGCCGAGATCGCCAAAACGCGCGACCAGCCGCGCTCGAATATGCGCGTGCACCTCTTCGGCTTGCGCCGGCGTGGCGGTGCGGCCGGTGCCGATGGCCCAGACCGGCTCGTAGGCCACGACAATCGACTGCGCCTGATTTGCACTCACCCCGTCGAGCGCAGCATCGAGCTGCCGCGTGCAGCAGCCGAAATGCTCACCGGCGTCGCGCTCGGCCTCGGTTTCGCCGATGCACACAATCGGCGACAGGCCGTGGCGCAGGCAGGCCGCGACCTTGAGCTGCACCGCCCCGTCGAGCTCGCCGAACAGATGGCGCCGCTCGGAATGGCCGACGATGACGTAGCGGCAGCCGACGTCCGCCAGGAGCGCGGCGGAGACTTCGCCGGTGAAGGCGCCCTGATCTTGCCAAAAGCAATCTTGCGCGGCGAGCGCCAGCGCCGACCCTTCGATTCGTTTGTGGACCGGGGCGAGCGCAGTGAATACCGGTGCGACTGCGACCTCGATCTCGCGCAGTGGCGCTACCGCGTTGCGAACAGCGGTCGCCAGCTCGATGCTCTCGGCGATGGTGCGATGCAGCTTCCAGTTGCCGCAAAACAGCGGGGTCCGGCAGGCGCTCACCGACGACCTCGATCAGCGTCACTCTCGCCGTCCGCGTCGGGCAGCGGCTGTCGCGGCGGCGTGTATTCGAGCGCCGCCAATCCGGGCAGGGTCTTGCCTTCGAGAAATTCCAGCGAGGCGCCGCCGCCGGTCGAGACGTGCGTCAGCTTGGCCGCGACCCCCGCCCGATGCACCGCGGCGTCGGAATCGCCGCCGCCGACCACCGTCAATCCCCGGCAATCTCCCATCGCGCGGGCCACCGCCATGGTGCCGCCGGCAAACGGCTCGCGCTCGAACACACCCATGGGGCCGTTCCACAGGACGGTTTTGGCGGTTGCGATGCGGTCGGCATAGCGCTGCGTGGTCACCGGCCCGATGTCGAGTGCCATCTCGTCCGCGGCGATCGCGCCGCCGACTTCGACCACCCGTCCCGACGTCGCGTCCAGCCCGCGCGCGACGATCAAATCGGTCGGCAAAAGCAGCTCGATCTTGCGGTCCTCGGCCTTTTTACGCAGGTTGCGGGCCGCGGTCAGCTTGTCCTCCTCGACCCGCGAGCCGCCGACGTCGTGGCCCGCCGCGCGCAGAAACGTGTTGGCCATGGCGCCGCCGATCAAGAACGCATCGACCCGACCCAAGAGGTGCTCCAAAACGCCGATCTTGTCGCTGACTTTGGCACCGCCGACCACGGTCACGAAGGGGCGTTCAACCGCGCCGAGGAGCCGACCTAAAAACTCGGTCTCGCGCTTCATGAGCAGGCCGGTCATGCGGTCGGGCACGAA
This sequence comes from Polyangia bacterium, assembly GCA_038325015.1. Taxonomy (GTDB): domain Bacteria; phylum Myxococcota_A; class Polyangia; order Palsa-1104; family Palsa-1104; genus JBBQIO01. Next base: position 2,674 of record JBBQIO010000026.1, on the reverse strand, counting down.
TCGCACCATCCCGACCGTCGAGGCGTGGGCGCGGTGCGCCGTGCCGAAGGCGTCGTTGATGTAGATCTCGGCGTGCTGCGCCAGCTGCTTGGAGAACCCTTCGTCGTTGGCCTCTTCGCCGGGAAAAAAGCGGAGATTTTCCAGCAACGCGATCTCGCCGTCGCGCAGATCGCCGACCACTTTGCGCGCGCCGTCGCCGACCGCTTCGTCGGTGAGCATGACCTCTTTGCCGAGCAGCTCGGCTAGCCGCGCGCCCACTCCCTCGAGCGACAACGCTGGAGTCACGCCCTTGGGACGCCCGAGGTGCGAGCCGAGGATGACGCGCCCGCCGTGCGCCAGCACTCGCTCGATGGTGGGCAGCGACGCGCGAATGCGCGAATCGTCGGCCACGCCCTTGGCCGGCGTCAGCGGCACATTGAAGTCGACGCGAATGAAGACGCGGCGCCCGGTCAGCCGCTCTGGAGGGAAATCCGCCAGCGACCGGATCATTGCGCTTTGGCCACGAAGCGCGCCAGCTCGTACAGCCGCGTCGCGTAACCGGTTTCGTTGTCGTACCAGGCGATGACCTTGACCAGGTCGTTAACCACCATCGTCAGCGCCAGATCGACGGTCGCCGAATGGGGGTCACCATTGAAATCGATCGACACCAGCGGCTCGTCGCTGACCGCGAGCACACCCATGTAGCTCGGATCGGCGGCGGCCTTTTTGAACGCTTCGATGACCGCTTCGCGGGCGGCCGGACGCTCGACACGTGCTGTGAAATCGACCATCGATACGTTGGGCGTCGGGACGCGGACGGCAAAACCGTCGAGTTTGCCCTTGAGCCGCGGCAGCACTTCGGCCAAGGCCTTGGCCGCGCCCGTCGTCGTCGGGATCATCGACATGCCGGCGGCTCGCGCGCGCCGCAAATCTTTGTGCGGCAGGTCGAGGATCTGCTGGTCGTTGGTGTAGGAATGCACCGTCGTCATCATGCCGTTGATGATGCCCAGCTCGCTGTCGATGACCTTGGCGACCGGTGCCAAGCAGTTGGTTGTGCACGACGCGTTGGACAAGATGTGATGCTTGGCCGGGTCATAGCTTTGCAGGTTGATGCCCATCGCCAACGTCAGGTCGTGCCCTTTGGCGGGGGCGCTGATGAGCACGCGCTCGACTCCGTCGTGCAGGTGAAGACGCGCCTTGGCCCCCTCGGTGAAGAGGCCCGTGGCTTCGAGCACGATCTGCACGCCGTGGTCCTGCCAGCGCACTTTTGCCGGGTCCCGCTCGGCGGAGATCGATAGCCTGTGTCCGTCGACGTCGATCGCGCTCTGACCGTCGACCCGCACGACGCCCGGGTAGCGTCCATGCACAGAGTCGTGGGCCAAAAGGTGGGCTAGCGTCTTGGCGTCGGTCAGGTCGTTGACCGCGACGATCTCGACGTCCTTGTAGCCGTCGGCCTGCCACGCGCGCACGACCGAACGCCCGATGCGACCGAATCCATTGATACCGATGCGGGTTGCCATGGCCATCTCCGACGGGTCAAACGGGGTGATGAGTGAGGCGGCGAACCATAGATCCCGACGCGGGGCACGTCAACTCGGAGCGGCGTGGAGCAAGGCAGGCGGGGGGCGGTACGAGTGGTGATGAACGTCTGGCCGAACGGGTCGACCCTGTTTGAAAAGCTACTTGCCGTCGGCGGCGCGGAACTCGGTGGCAATCAGGCCGAGGAGCTCGGTCGATAGCGCGACGACGTCGCGCGGCTCGTAGCCGCTGGTGCGCAGCTCGCGGACCAACGATTTGGCCAAGATCTTGAGCGCGCGCTGATGCTCGCCGCGAGACGTGGAGTGCATCGTGCTCTCTCGTTCGACCAGCAATGCCATTGCCAAAGCCTTTCTCGGCGCCCCGGACGATGCGCGGACGGTGTGCGGTGAAGCACTCGGCGTGCCAGAGGTGCGACCTCGGGAACCTGTTGAATATTGAACAGTTAATATTGGTTGGGCCACTGCCCCGCGCAGTCGTGTGCGCAGCTTTCACGCCGCGGTGCGAAGTCGTGTACGCAGTTGGCGCCACGTTGATCCAAAGGCGCGGAGCTGTTACTACGCCGCCGTGCGCGCGCTAACGTTGTTCGTTCCGCTCGACGAGCCCGAGGAGGCGGCACTGGCGCATGCCCGTCGCGTGCACGCGCTCAGCGACGGTGAGCCGCTGGTCGTGGTCAAGCGCTCGCTCGACGCGCGCAAGGGGCGGCCGCTCGGGTTTCATCTCGAGGTCCGGGTCGGCGCGGCTTCGAGTGAGGACGAGGCGCTGCTGCCACCGCCGCTGCGCGCCCGGTCGGGCCTGCGCGTCGTGGTGGTCGGCAGCGGACCGGCGGGCACCTTCGCGGCGCGACGTTTAATCGAGGCCGGAGCTGTGGTGACGATCGTTGAGATGGGCAAGCCGGTGCAGCCGCGGCGGCGTGACCTGGCGTCGCTGACCCAGCGCGGCGAGCTGTCGACGACCTCGAACTACTGCTTTGGCGAAGGCGGGGCGGGGACCTTTTCCGATGGCAAGCTGTACGCGCGCAGTAAAGATCGACGGGGCGTTCGCACTGTCTTGGCCGCGCTCGTCGCGGCCGGCGCTGACCCGAGCATCCTGGTCGACGGCCGACCGCACATCGGATCGAACCGGCTGCCCGAGATCCTCGTCGCGGAGCGCACCGAGC
>JBBQIO010000025.1:0-13081 GCA_038325015.1 Polyangia bacterium | reverse complement strand
GTTCCGCGAGCCAACGGCGGAGTTTCGTAAGGCGCTTGCCGAAGCGCTAGCCGGCGAATCTTCCGCCCCGGCGACAGGTAAACACTGAGAGTGTAGGTCATTCGAGTGCGTCTCCGAGCAATCGCAAGACCGCAGCGCCAAACAACGATGGCCAAGCTTTGCCCGTGGCGACGTGGCCTCCTCACGAATCGAGCCCTCCGAGTTCATCAACTTGCCCACCATGAGAGTCAGCGAATTCTTCTCCACATCAAGCTGGCGCGTTCGTAACAGCAGTGGGCGGACAGCAAGCCGATCGCCGAGGTTGCTCGGGTGGTGGCCGTCTCCTAGGATGGGCCGATGAAATCGGTGATTCTGTTCGCCGTGCTCGCCGGCGTCGCCGGTTGCATCGGCAAATACGTGCGACCAACGACCGACGAGCACCTAGAGGCAACGCCAGAACGATTGGCGCGCGGCCGTTATCTCGTCGACGGTCCCGGCGCGTGCGGCGTTTGCCACACGACGTGGCGGAACGGACGCTATCTCGATGGCGAAGGCCTCGAGTATCTCGCCGGCGGCAACTACCTCGAAATCAAGAGCCAAGGCTATGGTGTCTGGTTCCCCAACATCACGCCTGATCCCAAAACCGGTCTCGGCAAGTGGACCGACGATCAAGTAATGCGCGCCATCCGCGACGGCGTGCACGCTGACGGCCATCTGCTGTTGCCGTTTATGCCGTTCCCCAACCTTCAATACATGTCCGACGAAGACACGCGAGCGGTGGTCGTCTATTTGCGATCAGTCGCTCCACGCGAGCAGACGCTCGCGCCACGCCAAAACCAATTGCCGCCAGGATATGCATTGCCGCTAAAATACGGCGCCGCTCATCATAAGCCGGCTGTTGGCGTCGCGTCGCCCGTGGCCAGCAACAAAATCGCGCGTGGCAAATATCTGGCGGAGTTGGCTCACTGTCCCGCCTGTCACGCGCTCGGGCGGCAGGGCGAAGTTCCCCAGAGCGATCCGCTGTTCATGGCTGGCAGCTTCTTTCCTCTCGATCGAGGCATCGGAAAAATCTGGGCGAGCAATTTGACGCCCGATCCGCAAGCAGGCCTGGGCCGCTACAGCGCCGATGACATTCGCAAATCGATCACGTCGGGCGAAATGCCCGACGGCGCCAAAATGGGCTCGCCGATGGCGGAGCTGGTACCGCACTACGCCAAGATGACGCCCGAAGATCTCGATGCCATCGTGGCCTGGCTACAATCGCTCAAGCCTTCGAGCCACAGGGTTCCGGCGCGCGCGCTGAACGAAGAGGGCAAACGCCGCATTCGGTGCGAGTGACCTCGCTGCAACTCGATAAGTTTCAAGGTAGTGGCTGCGCTGTAATGCCGGTCCATGGGCGAAGCGCGTACATCTCGGCGAGGTCCTTGAGGACGCGTCTCGCGTACGGCGTCGGATTCGCGCTGACGTAGTCGGCGAGCGCGGCGAGGTCGATGTCGAGAGCTCGCGCGCCGGCGTACGTCCACATCAGCGTGCCGGTCGATCCAGCGGTCGCTCCCAATCGGGGTTCCACAGGAGTGCATGGAACGCCGCGCGATCGCCGAACATCGCGATGCCGAGGGCGAGCCCGCCGTTGCAATCGGTCGACGCATACGCGCCCCATGCGAGCAGGCGCGCGATCCACGATCGGTCGCCGGTCTTCACGGCGAGGCAGTGCAGGAATTCGGGAAACAATGGCTTGCCCTCGTGAGCTGCGATCGCGTCTGCGATCGGCAAGCTTTTGCACGGCAGATGGAGCAACCCAAGGCACGCATCGCGAACGAGGTAGTAGTCACTGCTTTGCGCGTAGTGCCAGAGCATCGCCTCCGCCAGGCCGAAGCGTCCGAGGACGTAGAGCAACTCCGATGGCAGGTCGTCGCGAAGCCGCCCGTCGACGACGCATGCTTCGAGTAGCGACAGTGCGAGCCTTGCGTCGCCGAGATCCGAAATCGCGGGCAAGAGCCAAGCGCGGCGCGCTGGAGCTGCGAGGAACACGGGGAGAAGTGCGAGCGCATCGTCGATGCCGCCGTGCTCGCGAATCTCGCGCGTCGTTTCCTCAACTGAGTCGGGACCGGCCAGGACGGCCAACGTCTGCGGCGTCATCGCCTCACGCGTGACTCAGTAGCCTTGGCGAGCAACGGCGGAGTCGGGGACGACCTGCTTTTTCCCGTAGAACTTGTGCGGGTAGACGCTCGCGAGCACGTGCGCGTTCACGTCCTGAGTGTAGGTCATTTGAACTGCGCAACGGTCGGGCAACATTTAACGGGACGGGAGCCGATGAGGGGCGGCAGCGTCATATTGCGCGCGCGGCCAAAATCCGACCACCCTCGGGCGCGAGCTGGCCGAGCTCTGCTCACCCGCCGCGCGGTAAAAATCCTGGCCGGCCCTTAGCGCGCGCTGGATCGCGGGAGCGGTTGTAGAGCCTGGGCGTTTCACGGGGAGCGCGGGTGTAGTCTGGCTGTATGAGAGCACTGTCGATTTTCGTATTGAGCGTCGTTGGATGTGGGGGTGGCGCCAATCCCAACATGGGATCTGTCGATCTGGCGATGAATGGCGCGGCCGATCTCGCGCACGGAGGAGGCGGCGACATGGCCGACTGCACCCCGCCAACCACGGGGTTCTACGTCCTCGTCGCTCAGGGCGCCGCGCTATCGCTGGTCTCGCCCGATCCCAACTCGTGGGACGGCGGGCAAGACATCCGGCTCGTCGACGCCGCCGGACATCCACTCTCCATTTCGTCGATCGCGGTGGCCGGCAACACCTTGTACGCGAACCAAGGGACGGGGCACATGTTCCAGGGCTCGCTCAACGGCATTAAAAACGGAAAGTTGACCATGGCCGATGAAGGGCAGATCACCGGCAACCCTCAGGCCGGCTATGCCTACACGCTCATCGCCCCCAACGGCAGCGGCGGCGCCGGCAACCTGATGGTGGCGTATAGCTCGATCAGCGGCTACCTGGGCGGGCTCAGCGTGACCAACGGCAGCTCGACGCTGTTTCCGGCGAACATGGAGTTTCCCGTGGGTGGCATATGCAGGTCGATCGACTTCGAGGGCATTGCCACCCCCGACACCAATTACCTCACCGCCATCTGCGGCAACAGATCGTAAACATCAAAGACGGCAACATCGCCAGCACCTCCGCCACGACCGCCAACCAATTGGTCGGTATGCAGACGGTAGGCAACGCCATCTACGTCATGGACCGCGTCGGCAACGTCTATGACCTCAACCTCAACCTGATCAAGAAAACGCGGCAATGTTATCCGGTAGGACATCCGGACCGCGGCATGCCCGTCTATCCCGTCGGTCTGTAGTCGCGCTTCACGGCAGCGGCGGCCGCTTCACCGACGAAGTCATTTGTCGCCATATCCATCCTGTTTAGCGACGCGCCGCACGCCGCTTCATCAATCGCTACCACGCAGCCGTTCGGCGGCGGCCAGATTGCGCTTCGCTTCGGAGTCGGAGCTGTTGGTCGCCAGGACCATCTTGTACTGCTTGATTGCGTCGTCGTAACGGTGGAGCCGGTAGTAGCTGTTGGCCAAGAGCATTTGGCCGGGCTTGCCGGCTCCCGCGTGAACCGCGCGCTCGGCCCAGTGTGCGGCCTCCGGGTAGTCGGCCATCGCGAACGCGACGTGGCCTAAGCCGAGCTTGGCGGCGCCGTGGGCCGCGCCCCTCTGATCGGCGCCGGAGAAAAGCAACTTGGCTTGCGCGTAGCGCCCCGAGTCGAGCGCTGCCTGCGCCTCGGCGATGGTGCGCTTGGTGTCGTCGGTGTCGGCGTGATGCTGCACGTGCCCGGCATCGAGCGCGATGGCCGGTTTGGCCGGCGTCGCGGGTCGATCTTTTTTCGCGGCGAGCGTCGGCGGACTCTCGATGTGGGTGACCGCCGGCGTGACCTTGATCGCGGTAGGCGTCGGGGTCGCCGCTTTGACCGGGTTCACCATGGGTAATGCAACCTTTGGGTTGCCTGTTGAGTCGCCCCGCGAGCGGAACGCGCGCCCTCCCCACACACCCGCGACCGCCACCAGCGCAATCGCGCTGACCAGTATGCCCACCGCCACACCGATCGGCCGCGCGCGAATCTTGGCGCTGCCCCGGCCCGAGAACGGCACCGGCTCGGCGCCCGCGCCCGACAGTCGCCCCAGCTCCTCGGCCAGCTTGTCCATCGATTGCGGCCGCTCATCGGGCGACAGCGCCAGCGCGCGCATCGTCAAGCGCGCCAGCTCGCGCGGGACGTCAGGGCGCAGATTTTCGATCGGCACCGGTGCCTCGGTCGCCTTCTTGGTCAAGACCTCGATGATCGTCGCGCCCTCGTGTGGCGGCCGCCCGGTGAGCATCTCGTACATGATGGCGCCGACGGCGTAGACGTCGACGCGCGGATCGGCCTGATGGCCTGCGGCCTGCTCAGGCGCCATGTATTCCGGCGTGCCCATGGCCATCCCCGGCGTGGTCAGGCGGCCGACGCGATCGGTGATCCCCTCGACCGTCTTGGCGATGCCGAAGTCGAGCACTTTGACGAAATCCGTCTGACCGTCGCGGTCGACGAGAAAGACGTTCTCGGGCTTCATGTCGCGGTGGATGATTCCGGCCTTATGCGCCGCGGCCAGCGCCTGACAAATCTCGCGCGCGAGGGTGATCGTGCGACGCACCGCCAGCGTCTTTTCCAGGCGTACCAGCTCGCCCAGATCTTTGCCGCTCAAAAATTCCATGACGAAATAGACGGCGCCGTCGACGGTCGTGCCGGAGTCGAAGACGTCGACGATGTGCGGATGGCCGATGCGCGTGGCGGCGCGCGCCTCGGAGCGAAAGCGACTGACCACCTCGGCGTGACGCGTGAAGGCCGCGTGCAGGACCTTGACCGCGACGCGCCGGCCGATGTCGACGTGCTCGGCCTCGTAGACCAAGCCCATGCCACCCTCACCGATCAGCCGCTTGACGAGGTAACGCCCGTCGAGGAGCGAGCCGATGAGGTGGCCGTGGCTGTGATCCGGCGGCGACATGTCGACGGTGTTGGGCTGCGAGACGGTCTGGTCGTTGGCGATGTTGGTCTGCAGCGCCCGAACGCGCCCGCTGAGATCCGACAAAAGCCGTTGCCGCTCCTTGCGCTGGTCGACAATCTCGTCGCCGAACAGGCGGTGCAAAAATTCAGCGACGCCGGCGTTGTCGAGCGTTGGCGCGGTGTGCGCCAGGTAGCCTGAGAGCGCCGCGCGAAAGGCCTCGCAGTCGGCGTAGCGCAGCGTGCGCTCCTTGGCCAGCGCCTTACACACGATAACGTCGAGCGCCGGCTCGACGCGCGGCGCCACCTGCGACGGCGGCAGCACCTCGGGGTCGCGCACGCGCTGCACGACGTCGGGGTCCTTGGACGAAAACAGCTGCCGCCCGGTCAACAGCTCCCAAAGCATGACCGCGACCGCGTATTGATCGGTGCGCCCATCGAGCGGCTCGCCCTTGGCCTGCTCCGGGCTCATGTAGCTGATCTTTCCGTAGACCACGCCGGCCTGGGTCTTTTCGGTCTTGAGCGTCGAGGAGGCCAGGCCGAAATCGGTCAGCTTGACCTCGCCGAAAAACGACACCAGCACATTGGGCGGCGACACGTCGCGATGCACCAGCTTGATCGACTCGGAGGTGTGCGCGTGGTGCAGGCCGCGCGAGAGCTCGCGCGCGATGTACACGGCGACCTCGACGGGAAAGGCGATGCCCTTTTGCGCGCAACGATTCCACACCGAGCGCAGATCCTTGCCGTCGACGTACTCCATGGCCAGGTACAGCTCGTCGCCGACCACGCCGGCATCGAACACCGGCACCAGGTTGCCGTGCGACAGCCGCACTACGACCTTGGCCTCGTCGCGAAAGCGCGCGCGATATTCCTTGTCGGCGCGCGGCAGCACGGTCTTGATGACGCACAGCTTTTCCAGGCCGACGTCGCCGCGACACGCCAGATAGAGCGCGCCCATCCCGCCGTCGGGCATTTTGGCGAGCAGCGTGTATTCGCCAAAAGGGCGTGGAAATAGGCTCGGGCTGGTCGACATACCGTGGGTAGGGAAGGCTAACACCGGGTGCGTTGGGGCGCGAGTTCGCGGAGCCCAGGTCGATCCGATCAACCAGTTGGGTCAGATGGCTCAGATCAACAAATTGGCGGCGATGACCGCGGATCCGCCTCGGCCGTATTTGCGGCTCGTCGGTGTCGCGTGTTACGGTGGCAACGTGCCCGACGAGAAAATCCTCGTCATCGACGACAGCCCCACCATTTTGAAGGTCGTGCAGCTCGTGCTGTCCAAGGCCGGGTATCGCGTGTATGCCGCGGCCGATGGCGAAGAGGGCGTGCGTATGGCCGCCGAGCTGTCGCCCAATCTCATCCTGCTCGATTTTGTGATGCCGCGCATGAACGGATATCAGGTCGTGCGCGCTCTGGCTGAGCTGCCGGCGACGAAGAAGATCCCCGTCGTGTTGATGTCGGCCAAGGGCGAGCAGGTCGGCGAGCGCTTCGTGCAGGTGATGGGCATCGTCGACTACATCACCAAACCTTTTTCACCCGAGGCGATCAGCGCGGTGGTGCAGCACGCGCTCGAGAAGTTCGGCGCGCCGCACCCCGACCAGGTGGACAGCGCGGCCGACGACGATGACCTCGGCGACATCGACGAGGGCGACGATGACTCCGGTACGGTCAGCGCCCGCGGCCCGGCCACAAACCAAACCGTAACAGATAAAAACGAAATAATCTCCGAAAACACAGAAACGCGAGAAATACCGCCCACCAGCAGCGAGGCGGTCCTCGAAGGTGAGCTCGCATTCGTGCCGCTCGCCGAGGTGCTCGAGCTCTTGGCGCGGCAGCGTCAGTGGGGGCGATTGGTGGTTGAGCGCGCCCATCCGGCGGTCACGGTGCAGGTGTTTTTTCGCAACGGCAAAGTCGACCTCGCGCTGGCCGAGGGGCTGGGCGAAGAGACGCTGCTCGGTCGCTTCTTGATCGAGGAGCAGGCGCTCGGCCGCCAGGATCTCGAGCATTTCTTGCAGAGTCGCGACCCCGCCCTCGGCCGCCCACTGGGCGAGCAGCTCAGGCTCCTCGAGCATATCTCCAAGGAGGACCTGCGGCAGGCGCTCGGGCGTCAGGCCGCTGAGCGGGTCTACGAGCTCTTGCGCTGGACGTCCGGCCACTTCGCCTTCTGGGCGACACACGATCTGCCGCCGCTGGTGGCCGACGCGGCGCTGGGCATCGACGTCGACGGGATCCTCCTCGAAGGGGTGCGGCGTGTCGACGAATGGCATCTCATCGAACGCGAGATCGACGACTTCGACGCCGTCTTCCTGCGCAACGAAGAGCAGGTGCGGCACGTCGGCCAAAGCCAGCTCACGCGCGAAGAGCTCGCCGTCCTCGAGCTGGTCAACGGCAAGAATTCGGTGCGCGAAATCGTTCGGCAGGCCCGACTGTCGTCGTTCGACGTCGGCAAGATGCTGTTTCGCCTGCTGAGCATTCGCTTGATCCGCCGGCGCGTGGCGCCGGTCGCGGTGTAGCACCGTGCCTCCCCGAGGTCCCGGTGTCGAGGTGGAGGTAGCGGGGCGACGAATGGTGGTCGACGCCGCGCACGTGCGCGAAGTGGCGCCGCTCGAGCAGGTGACCGTCCTGCCGCTGGCGCCGCCCGAGGTCGCAGGCCTGACCCAGCTGCGCGGGCGAATTCTGGCGGTGCTCCGCCCGGGCGCGATCGGCACCTTGAAGGATGCGGCGCTGGTCATTGTCGAGCACGCCGGGGTCGAGGCGGCGCTGTGGGTCGACCGCGTGTGGGGCGTGGGCGTCGTGTCAGGAAACGGCGAGCCGCTGGACCTCGCCGCGCTATTCGCCCGGGTCGGCAAAGGGGTCGCATGAGAGAGAGATTGCCCTCGGCCGTTCTCGTGGCAGAGCCACGGCCGACCCGTTCGCTGCTCGGCCTCATGCGCTGGGCCCTTTTGGGCCTCATTCTCGGACCGCTGGTTGCCATCTTCGTGCTCGGTCAGCTGGCGCTCCACGAGCTCCATACGCTGGCCGATCGCCGTACCCAGCTCGCCGAGGCGCTGGGCGAGGCCAAACGTGCCTCCGATGAAGTGGTCAAATCGTCGCTGCTCGACGGGCTCGAAGGGGTCGCCGCGGAGGTCGAGCTGGTGCAGACGGGTGGGGTACCGGCCGGGAGCGAGGCTTCGGCGCCGGTCTCGGCGCGACTGGCTATGCTCCTCGAGCGTGCCCGCGTCGGGCGAGCGAGCGGCGTGATCCTGCTCGGGCGCGACGGGCGCGTGGCCTGGGACGTCGACGACGAATTCGTCGGAAAAAAGGCGGGTGAGGTCTATCCGCCGCTGGCGGCGCTTCAGGCCGGTGCCGCGTTCAATCAACATCCCGAGCTGCTCAGCCCGCGCGCTGGAACCTTCGTGCGCGACAACCGTCTGGCCGAGACCCGCATGGTGGGTAGCGAGTTCTGGGCGCTCACGCCGGTGGGTGACGGCACGCTGCTCTTGGCGGCACACACCGAACTTGACGGTCGCAACGCGGCGGCGCTGGCCGGCGCGCAGGCGGCGCTCGATCGCGCGCTCGGCGATATCACCATCGATGACGGCCGCGTCATTCGCCGCATGTCGCTGGCGCTGATCTTGGTGCTCGGCGTCGGTGCACTCCTACTGCTCGGCGCCGGTCAGCTGATTCGCGCCCGCGTGCTCCGGCCGATTCGCCACCTGACCTATGTCGCCGAGCAGATCCGCGCCGGCGATCTGCAGCGTCGCGCCGAGCTGGGCTCGGGCGATGAGCTCGAAGTGCTCGGTCAGTCGGTCAACGCCATGCTCGACAGGCTGGCCACGCTGATCGCGGGCGACGAACAGAAGCGGCGGCTGCAGCAGAACATCACGCGGCTCCTCGACACGGTATCGCGCGCCTCCGACGGCGATCTCCGCGCGCGTGGGGCGCGGACACCGGACGAGCTCGGCCCTGTCGTCGACGCGCTCAATCACATGCTCGAATCGATCGGCCGGCTGGTCGTGGCAGTGCGCCAATCGGGCGACGAGGTGTCGCGCTCGGCCGAAGCGATCCTGGCGGCCTCCGAGCGGCTGGCCGAGGGCGCCACCCGTCAGGCCATGGCCATCGACGGCGTGTCGCGGCAGATCAAGGCGCTCGGTCAGCGTTCGCGAGAGATCACGCGCATCGTCGATCTCGTCGAGGAGATCGCCACGCAGACCAACATGCTGGCGCTCAACGCGGCCATCGAAGCGTCGCGCGCCGGCCAAGACGGCAAGGGCTTCGGCCTGGTCGCCGACGAGGTGCGCAAGCTCGCCGAGCGTTCGGCGGCGGCCACCAAGGACATCGGCGCGTTCATCGGCTCGATTCAAGCGGCAACCGATCAGGCTGGCCACTCGATGCAGGAGATCGCCGCGGTCACCGGCGTCGTCGCTGGCGAGAGTCAGCAGCAGACCCAGGTCGCGGGGCAGGTCGTGGCGTCGACGCACCGCTTGGGCGAAGCGCTGCAGCGCTTCAAGGTCGACGACGACACGCCGCTGGCCCGGCTACGACGTACGAAAAAAGGGCTCGTCGCCGCGCTCGAAGCGCTGGCCCGCTTCGACGATCCGAGCGGGGCTGGCACCGCCTCCAACGTCTCGGCCGAGCTCCTCGACGAGGTGCTGACCAAGGTGACCCAAATCCTGGGCAAGAGCGGGCAGGCCGATCTTGCGGAGAAGACCGTGATCAACCCGGCCTTTACGCACTCCGAAGACACCAATCCCGACCTGCGCCTCGACGCGCCGAGCCTGCGCACGCGCCGGAATCCGCTGGTCTGACGTGCACGCATGAGCTCGTTCGGCGCCGAGGAGCTGGTCGAGCTGCAGGGCATCTTTCGCGTCGAAGCCGAGGAGTACCTCGATGAGCTGCGGCGCGCGATTGTCGACGCGCGCGCCGGCCGACACGCCGAGGCGTTCGGCCAGATCCTTCGCAAGCTGCACACGCTCAAGGGTGCAGCCGGATCGGTCGAGCTGACGCAGCTGTCCGACGACGTACATCAGCTAGAAGCGCGCGTCCTCGGCTGGCGCGACAGCGGGCGGCTCGGCGGGGTCGAGTGCGGCGCGCTCGAAGAGGCGCTCGACCGATTGGCGCACGAGGTTGGTTCGTTGGGGACGCCTCCGGTCGTGCCTATCGCTGCGAACGTCGCCGAGTCGCCGCGCGACGACGATCCTGAGGCGCCGCTGCTCGAGCGCCGACGCGCGCCGCGCGAGACTATTCGCGTCGAGATGGATCGCATCGACGCCGTGATGGATGCGGCCTCCGAGCTGATCTTCGATCGTGCGCGTCTCGGGCAACGGTTCGAGGAGCTCACCGGCAGCGCGCGCGATCTGACGCAGGTCGAGGCGACCATCGAGCGACTTGCGCTTCGCCCCATCGACCCGACTGAAATGCAGCTGCACCTGACCGAAGTCGCGCTCGAGCTCGGCCACATCGTCGACGGTCTGCATCACGCGCTGGCCGCGGCCGCCGAGGACGGCGAGCAGCTGCGGCGCACTTCGGCGCGGCTGCAAGAGGGGGTTCGCCGCGTGCGCATGTTGACGGTCGGGCCGCTGTTCGCGCGGCTCGGCCCGGCGGCCCGCGAGCTCGGCCGGCAAGAGGGCAAGCAGGTGGTCGCGCTGTTCGACGGACCCGAGACCGAGATCGACAAGCGCGTCGTCGAGCGGATCGCCGAGCCTCTGTTGCACCTATGCCGCAACGCCGTGGTGCACGGCCTGGAGTCGCCCGACGAGCGGCTGCGCGCGGGCAAGCCGCCAGAGGGGACCCTCCGCCTGTCGGCGCGGCTCGACGGCGCGCTGACCGAGATCGTCGTCGCTGACGACGGACGCGGCATCGACGTGGCCGCCGTGCGTTCGACGCTGGCTCGCACGCGACCGGAGCTGTCGGGGACCACGCTCGACGACGAGGCGCTGCTCAATACGCTTTTTTTGCCGGGCGTCTCGACCCGCAACGAGGTCTCGGAACGCGCTGGCCGCGGCCTCGGGCTCGATGCGGTGCGTGCCGCCCTCGATGCCCTCGGCGGCGATGTACGGATTTCATCGCAGCTCGGCAAAGGCACGCGCTTCGTGGTCCGCGTTCCGGGGACTAGCGCCGTCGAGGAGGCGCTCCTGTTCAAGCTCGGCGGCCAAGTCTATGGCGTGCCCGTGGTGCATGTCCGGGAGGTCCTGCACGTGACCGCCGCACAGGTTCAGCTCGCCACGACCACTGCGGCAGAGCGCGTGGTGGTGCGCAACGAATCGCTGCCCCTGGTACGGCTCGGCGCCCTGGTGGGCTCGTCGGCGGGGTGGCCACGACAGGGGATGCTCCTCGAAGTCGGCGGGACCCGCCTGGTGGCCACGTGCGACCGCGTTATCGGCCCGCGCGAGATCGTCGTGCGCGCGTTACCGGTGCTTTTGGGCAAGCTGCGCCTGTACATCGGCGCGACCATCTCGGGCAGTGGCAAGGTGCAGCCGATCTTCGACGTGCGCGAGCTGCGCCGCCTCGGCGAAGACGGGCTGGCCACGATCAAACCAACGCGCCTGATCGGACCGCGGCGGATTCTCCTGGTCGACGATTCGCGCTCGGTGCGCGAGGTCGGGGCGCTGATGTTGCGCTCCGAGGGCTACGCCGTCGATACCGCGACCGACGGCTGGGAGGCCTGGGAGAGGCTGCAGGAGCGCAGCTACGATCTCGTCCTGGCCGACCTCGAGATGCCGCGCATCGACGGCTATGGCCTGTTGACGCGCATGCGCAGCTCGTCCGAGCTGGTGCGATTGCCGGTGCTCATCATGAGCTCGCGCACGCTCGGTGAAGCTGCGGACCGCTGCCGCGCGCTCGGCGCCGACGGTTTTTTTGCCAAGCCGCTGCGACGCGAGCTGCTGGTCGCCGAGATCAGCGCGATCCTGACGTTGGCTTCACCGTCAGCGCCAGAGCCACAGCACAGCGGCGCCCACCAGCAAGCGGTAGTACCCGAACACGCCTAGCCCGTGGCGCTGCAAGAACTTCAAAAACGCCGCGATCACCACCCACGCGACCACGAACGACACCACCAAGCCGATCGCCAATGGGGTCGTGCCACCGTCGGCCAATAGCTCATGTCGGCTCTTCCAGCCCTCGTAGACCGTGGCCGCGCCGAGCGTCGGCAGGGCCAGCAAAAAGGAGAACTCCGCCGCTGTCGCCGTCGACAAACCGAGCAGCTGCCCGGTCACGATGGTGCACATCGAGCGCGACGATCCCGGCCACAACGACACGCACTGCCCGAGACCGATGTACAGCGCGCGCAGCGGTGTGACCGCCTCCAGCCCGTCGGCAGGATGGGGCCTGCGGGCGAGCCACAGGTCGACCCCGATCATCACCACGCCACCGACGATGAGCGCGGCCGCCACCGGAATCGGTGCAAAGAGATGCGCCTTTATGCTGCGACGCAGCACGAGCCCCACCACCGCCGCCGGCAAGAAGCCCAAAAAGAGCGCAAGCGCCAGCTGCACGGCAATCGGATCCTTGCGCAGCAAGCCCGCGACCCGCTCGCCGAGCAGCTTACGGTAGTGCACGACCACGGCTAGGATGGCGCCCAGCTGGATCACGATCTCGAACGCCTTGGCGTCGACCGCGAGCAGCTGCCCCGCGAGGATGAGGTGGCCCGTGGATGAGACGGGCAGGTATTCCGTGAGCCCTTCGACCAATCCCAAGACGGCCGCGTCCAAGGGGCCGACGCCGTGAACGATCATGCGCCGAATCTACGAGGACGCGACGAACGGCGCCAGTTCTGCGAATCAATTCCCCGCGCCGTATTCGCGCGGCAAGCACGCGAAACTTTCGCCTCCCTTACAACGAGGATTTCCGGCGCAGCTCGACGACTGGACGCCCGGTCTCGCGCTCGTTGCGCTCCCGGTCGCGCTCGGCCAACGCCGCCAGCGTGTGGCGAATCCGACGTGCCGCGGTGACGTTGGCTGACAAGCCCAGCAGCACCAGCGAGACCACCACCAGGACGTGCGGCATGCTCGCGCGCAGCGCCGGGACGAACGCTTCGACCAAGGGTGACATCGCCGTCACCATGCCCAGGTAAAACAGCCGCTCGGGACGCTGC
>JBBQIO010000024.1:0-13278 GCA_038325015.1 Polyangia bacterium | reverse complement strand
GGCCGGTCTCAAGAGCGCGCTCGGCAGCACGCGCCGCGACATCAAATCATTCCTGCTCGATCAAACGCAGATCGCCGGCCTCGGCAACATCTACGCGTGCGAGGCGCTGTTCGTCGCCGGGATCTCGCCGCGTCGCCGCGCCGACAAGCTCGGGCCGCTGCGCGCCGAACGACTCCATGCCGCCGTGAAAAAAGTGCTGCTCGACGGGCTCGAGCGGCGCGGCACGTCTTTTTCCGACTACGTGGATGCCGACGGCAAGCGTGGCGACAACCTTAAGCACCTGTGGGTATACGGGCGCGAGGGCGAGCCCTGCCGTCGCTGTCGACCGCCTAAGGGTCCTGCGATTCGCCGCATCGTGCAGTCGGCGCGCTCGACGTTCTACTGCGCCACCTGCCAACGCTGAGTCTATAGACCGACCTGCCGCGCCGTGCGTTGGAATCAGGCAGGAGCATTTGAAGCGTGCCTCTCCTTCGTCTACGCTGCAGTTGGAGCCGTCTGGACCGACGGCCGCGAGGGATAGGGGTGCGGGACGACTCCGACGAAAGCCTGATGTTGCGTTACCGCGACGGCGAAGTGCGCGCCTTCGAGGTGTTGATGACGCGCCATCGGGCCCCCGTGTACCGCTTCGTCTTGCGCTTCGTTGGCGACGGAACGCAGGCCGAGGATGTACTGCAGGAGACCTTCATGCGCGTGATCCGGAGTGCGCGCAGTTATGAAAGGCAGGCCAAATTCACGACGTGGCTCTACACCATTGCGCGCAACCTCTGCGTCGACGCGTCACGCCGGGCCAAGCATCGGCGCGTGCAGTCGCTCGATGCCGCGCCCAATGGAGACCCCGACGGCACGCCGCTCGTCGAGCTGACCAGCGACGGCAAAGGACACGCGGAAAGTGATTCGCTCAACCACGAGCTGCAGGAGCGCATTCGCGCTGCCATCGACGGACTGCCCGACGAGCAGCGCGAGATCTTTCTGCTTCGTGAAAGCGCCGACTTACAATTCAATGAGATCGCACGAATCGTGGGTTGCCCTGAGAACACCGTGAAAAGCCGAATGAGATATGCCCTGGAGAAGTTGCGCGAGGCGCTCGCGGAATATCGCGACCTGGCCGCCGGGGAGGTTGCGCGATGACAACGAAGAGCGACGCGCGTCTGCATTTGGTGTCGAGCCCGTGCGACAGCGCGCTCGACTATCTGTATGGCGAGCTCAGCGGCGCGCCACTCGAAGCGTTCGTCGCGCATCTGGCCGGCTGTGCGAGCTGCCAGGCCACGGTCGAGTCGTGGGGTCGGGTGCGCACAGCGGTCAAAGAGTCGGCGCCGGTTGCCGCGCTGCCCGAAGCGCGCATGCAGGCGATGCACGCGCAGCTGATGCTGGCGGCGGCGCAGGAGCGGCCGATGCCGGCGGTGACGTCGATCTGGGCGCGTGCCCGTCGTGTGGCCAATGCGCCCGTTGCGATGGCGGCGATGACCATTGTCATCGTCGGTGGCGCAATCGCGTTCAACTGGTCGAGGGGGCGGATGCAAATGCCTGCGGCGACCCCGAGTGTCACGGCCGGCGCCACGACCACACCGCCACCGCCACCGCCACCGCAAATCGTAGCCGCGCCGGAGACCCCTCCTGCGGAGCCGCTCGAGACAAAAACCAAGCCACCTTTGGCCACCAAAGCCGATAGCGATCGCAGTGTCTTCAGAGGCGGAAAAGCCGGGCCCGCCCCCGACACGCGTCAGGACGACACCGGGGCCAACACCGAGGCGAACCGCCGCGCACAAAAGCCGACGCGTGACGCCCTCAACGCCGGTCTACTTGCCAAGGACCTGGACCTCAAAGAGGGAGGTCAGATTGGGACGGGCCATGCTGAGGCGCGTCCGCCTGCCGTCGCCAGAAATGTCGACGATGCCTTTTACGCGGCAAAAAAATCCGCGCCATCGCGAAAAAAGGAGCTCAGCACTCTCGATGGTGTGGCCGCGAGCGAGTCGGATACGCTCGGCGGTCTCAGCAGCGGCAGCAAGCGGGCCGAGCCCCAAAAGCGACCGGCGCAGGAAAAATCGGCGGGCGAAGAGCGGCAGACGAACGACGCCGAGCCAGGATACGGGCGGGCCGACAAGTCGTCCCCGGTGGTGCCCAAAGTGGTCGCGAACGAACCGGTGGCGCCGGCCACGACGCCGACCAACGATCCAGAGCTCCGTGGAGCGACGGCCGCCGCGCCGGCGCCGGTCGCCGAAGTCCCGGTTCAGCATACGCAGCAGCATCAATCAGCGGGGGGCGGCGGAGCGCCCAAGGGCGGCTCGTTGGGCGCGGGCCAGGGGCAGGTTGCGCAGCAGGCGCAGCGTCAACCGGCGAAGGGCAAGCAGCAGAAAAACGAAGACCCTCTGACGCGCGCCGACTCGCTGGCCGATTCGGGTCAGTGCGACGCTGCGCAGAAGCTGTTCGCGCAAGCGAATGCCAACGACAGCACGCGCAGCCGCTTGGCGCTGGTGCGCTGTCTCCGTCACGTGGGCCGCTATCGCGAGGCGCAGGCGTCGCTCGATGCGCTCAAGGCGGCGAAGCCGGCGGCGGCGGTCGAGGTCGCCGACGAGCAGCGCTCGTTGTCAGCCGCCAAGTCGAGCGAGCAAACCAAGGCCAAGTCACAAAAGACAGCGGCGCCCGCCGCCACACAAGCCTACTGATCGACGGGAGGCCTTCCCACCTCCCTCGTCGAGCGACGCTCGAAGCGCCTCCGCACCGCCGCGCGCGCGTTTTTTTCGGGAGCCGGCTAAGGGCGGCTAAGGGCCCGGAGGCGGCAGCGACAGGTCGAGCTGCAGCGAGGGGGCTGGGGCGACGATGTCGCATGGCGCGCGCTCCTCGACGCCCAGTGCCCGCGCCCACTCGATACCACCCCAGCGATCCCACGCCGCTCCCAACAGATCATGCGCAAAATCCCACGGCCAGCTGCGCCGCGCTTCGGGCGGCGGCGCGCGATGGACCTCGACGTATGAGCGCAAGAATCGATGCGTGGCGGCGTTAGTGTAGCCGCCGCCGCGATGAACATGCTCGCCGAACGCCCGCGTGTAGCGCTGCGCGATCTTGTGCCAGAGGGTGTCGCGCCGAACCTTGGCCAAGATCGACGCGGCCGCTACTGCCGCGTGAACCAGCTCGCCTCCGTCGCGCGCCTCCAGTCGCGGATGGTGCGCTCCGAGCGGCGCGAACAGTCGATGGCCGTCGCAGACGATGCGCTTGCACACCGGCGCAGCGGCAATCATGCGATGGGCGAACAGTCGCTCCAGCCGATTGAGCCCGTTGCCGCGGCAGTAGTGATCGACAGTGCGAACGTCGATCACCTGCACCGAGAAAAAATCGGCGCACTCGTGAATGAACGGCACCAGCGACGAACGGGCCTCGTGCGCATCGCGGCCGGCGAACCCCTTAGAGTCGGTCACGCCGAGCCGGGTCAGCTTGCGCGCGGCGGTCGGGCGGAGCGCGACGGCAGCCATCACGAGCGGGCCGATGATCGGACCGCGCCCCGCCTCGTCGATCCCCAGCACGAGCTCACCGACGTTGTGCGCGGTCGACTTCATTCCGGAAGGGTTGTCGCCGACGCGACTGCGCTTTGCAAGCCCTCGACAGCGTGGCGCAGGCGATCGAGCGGCAGGAGCAGCCGCTGCTCGAGATCGATTCGCTCCATGTGGCTCGCCGAGCGCGCCTCTTCGATCTGCCGCCCGACCGCAGCGTAGAGGAGCGCGCTCCATGCCGCTAGCGGCGCTCGAAGCTCGGTGCTGGTCCACTCGTCACTCCAAGGCGCGTCGCGATCGAGCGCGCGGCGGAGCTCACGCAGGTTCAGCTCAACGCGCGGTAGGCGGCGGGCAAAAAACTCGTCGACCCACCCGCCGCGCAGATAGCCGCGCACGAACGCGCGATAGCGCCCGTAGACCTCCTGGTCGAGCAGACGTTCGAGCCCCCCTACGTCCACTTCGATCCCGACGGTGCGCGCTCGGTCGAGCGCGGGCGCGACCTCGGCCATCACGCGGGCGCGTGATTCGGCGAGCACGGCGTGGGCGCGCTCCTCAACGAGGTCGACGAGAAAATCGCGATCCGCGGGTTGCGCTTGGTGGGTTCCGAAGGCCCAGCTGCGCGGCCGCACGAAGTCGAGGACCTCGGTGGCACTGGCCAACGAGACGCGCTCGGCGGCCTCGGCCAGGCGCAGCCGTTCGGACGCCAAAAAGCGCTCCGCGAACCGTGCTCCATCGGCGGCCGTGGCACGCTCGGCTTGGCGCAGCGCTGCGTCTTTTTCACCGTTGAGCAACGCGGAGGCCAGCGTCGTAGCGCGCGCCAGGAGCGCGGTCAGGCGGCTGATTGCGGCCTCTTTGAGGAGCGCGCGGGCCCGCGAAAAGAACCGCTCCTCCAATGTTTTGTGCAATGCAGCATAATTCGACTTGGCCAGCAGCGCTTCGTCGCCCGATCGGCGCGCGGTGAGCGCTTGTTTGGCCGAGACCGCGACGATTGTTTCAAGGCGCGGACCGAGCTCGGCCTGCACGTGCGCGATGATCTGTGCCAGCTCTTCGGGCGAGCAGCGGTCGACCTTATTGAGCACGCCAAGAATTTTCTTCCCGGCCGACGAAATTTGCTGCAGTGCAGCACCCTCGGTCGCCTTGGCGGCCTGGTCGGCGGAGAACAGCCAGATGACCGCGTCGGCCTCGGCGATAAAGCGGCGCGCGACCTCTTCGTGCTCGGCGTGAATCGAGTTGAGCCCGGGCGTGTCGACGACGTTGACTCGCTGCAGCGTGTCGAGCGGATAGAGCACCTCGACCCAGCGAATGCGCTTGGCCTCGGCGGCGTCCAGGCCGCGCAACAGCCCCGGCACATCCGCCCACGCCACCTCGCGCGCCGTGTCGTCGAGATAAACGACGCGTCCCTTGCGCTCACTGCCGTACTTCAAGATGTTGATGGTCGCAGTCGTCGGCACGATGCCCATCGGCGCAACCTCTTCACCGAGGAGCGCGTTGACGAAGGTCGACTTGCCGGCGTTGAATTCGCCCATCACCGTGACCAAAAGTGGCCGGTCAAGCACGGTCGCCACGCGCGCCGCTTCGGGGGCCAGCTCGCCGAGCTCGCGTGCCTCGACAAACAGACGCTGCGCCCGCTGGATCAACCCATAGAGATCGCTTGGCAGCCCGACCGTCGACGTGCGGAGCTCGCGCAATCGCCGCGCCGGGCGCGGATCGTCGGGACGGAGAATCGCCGCGCGGCGCAGCTGCACCACGGCTTCGGCGTCGTGGCCACCGACGCGGGCCACTTCGGCCGCGGCGAGATGCGTTTCGACCGAGCCAACTTCGAGCGCGCGCCGGCTCGCTACTTCGGCGCCGGCGAGGTCGCCCCGTTCGAGCGCGGCAAGTGACCGAGCGGCCCACGCCTCGGGCTCATCGGCGGGTGCTGCACCGTCGGCGAGCAGCGCTTCGGCGTAGCCCCCACCGCGCGCCGCCAAGCTCGCTTCAAGACAAAGCGTCACGGCCTCTCGCAAGATCGCCCGGCGATCGATCAGCAGCTTTCCCGGGCGCGGCGGAAATCCCTGCGCACTTTGGATCGCGGCAGCACTGCCATCGAGAATCCGGTCGAACACGGCGAGCGCCGCGGAGGGCGAAACGGTCAACGCCAGAACTTTCGCTTCGAGAAGCTCGATGTCCAGGCGGTCCGGGGCCAGGGCGCGGGCGTCGATCAGCGCTTGCCGCGCGTCGTCGAGGCGTCCCGTCGTCAGCCGCACCCGGGCCAGCCCCAAGAGCGCTGTCACCGACGCCTCGATCGAATCGGGCCGACTCGGGGTTTTCGCCGCGCGCTCGAGCGCCTGGTCGAAATGGCCTTCGGCCTCTACGAGCCGTCCTAGCTTCTCGTACACCTCGCCCAGATGCGCCAGCGGCAGCGCCTCGGGCAGGCCGACATTCACCGCCCGCGACAGGGCGATTCGCGCGCCGTCGAGATCGCCTCTGAGCTGCAGCGCTCGTCCGAGCAGCGCCTGCGCTTCACTGTCGTCCGAACGGCCGGCGGCCGCCTTGCGCAGCTCGCGCACCGCTTTGTCGAGGCGCCCCTGCTGCAAATAGGCCGCGCCCAGGCCGCGACACAGCTCGCCGCGCGTACCTTCGTCCGATGGTCCGCGATCGAGCGCGGCTCGATAGTTCTCGATCGCGTCGTCGAGCTGACCACGACGCCGCTGCACCTCGGCGAGCGCCAGCCGCGCCTCGGCAAAATCCTCGCGCAAGGCGATCGCCCGCGACAGCGCGTCGACCGCTTCGGGCTCCTCGCCCCGTCGCGCTCGCACCAAGCCGAGCAGATAGAGTGCACGCGGATGATCCGGCCTCAGCACGCTGACGTATTCGAGCTCGTGCAGCGCCGAATCGTAATCGCCGCGCTCGAGGTAACCGGCGCCCAGCTCGACGTGCGCGCGCACGTCGTCGGGCCCGATTAAGTCGCCGAGTTGGTCGGCGAGTCGGTCGAGCCGGTCGAGGATGCCCACAGTCTGTCCCGCAGCGCCGCCAGGCGCTCATCGACAGCGCCGAGCGCCGTCAGGTGGCTGTCGACCTCAGCGGCACGTGCCGCCGTATCGATTCCTTGAGAACGTCGCTCGACGAGCGCCTGGTCGAGCACCTCCTGGATGCCGCGATGAAGCGCATCGCCTGCCGCGGTCACGAAGTCCGACAGGCGTGCAGCAAAGTCGTCGATGATCTGTCCGAAGCGCGGCCCGACGGCCGCCGCCGCCTGCTGCACGACATCGGGCAAATTGCGCTTGGCCTGCGCCTTGAGCTCGCCCGCCACCCGCTCCTTGATCAGCACCGCCAAGATCGGCGCGGCTAGTGTCAACAGCCCCCCGACGAGCGAGTTGACGAACAGGAAGATCCCAGTGCCCAGCGCGCCGAGCGCGAACACGCCGACGTCGTACTTCAGCGTGTCGACCTGGATGTCGATGCGCGTGTCCGCCGGGCCGAGCTCGCGCGCGACCAGCTGCATCGCCTCGTCGAGGTTCTCGTTGGTGACCTGGATGATCTCCTCGGCCAGTCGTTCTAACTGCGCGGCGATCTTCTCGCCCTCCTGCTCGGCCCACGACTTCCAAGCGTCCTCGATGAACGACTGCAGATATTTTTTCAGATGGTCGGCGTCGGCGCGGTCGATTTCCGTCGGAAGCTTTTCGAGAAACGTGCCAGTGAACTGCTCTAGGTCGAGCCGCACGCCGGCTTTGACCGCTTCGGCCTCCGCGCGAATCTTGCCGTGATGCGCGCGCAGATGCCGCTTCGTGTCTTCGAGCTGGATATTGACGCGCGCGATGCGCGCTTCGAGCTCGTCCAGCGCCAGGTCGAGCGAGCGCCGCTTGATGCCCAGGTTTTGCCGCAAATAACCGGCGGTCCGCTGTGCGTCGGCAACTCCATTGTCGAGCAGCACCAGGCCGCGCTGCTCCACAAGATAGCGCTGCAGATAGTTGATGAGCTGCGGCATTCCCGAGCGCAGGCGCTCCTCGGGATTGGCGTCGAGCGCGCGCTTGGCCGAGAGCGCGAACAGCACCGGCTCTTCAACCACCGCCGCCAGGTGCGTGCGGCAATAGTCGAGCGCCTCCTTCTGCTCGTCGGGCGTGAGCAGGTCGATCTTGCCGAGCACGAAGATCAGCTTGTTTTTGCTGCGTCGCAATATTCGCTGCTCCAGGAACGAGCGCTCCGACTGCTTGAGCACCTGCGCCCCGTCGAGCAAAAACAGCACCGCGTCGGCCCGCGGAATGTATCCATAAGTGATCTCGGCGCGCTGCTCGTTGATGTCGTTGACGCCCGGCGTATCGACCAGCGTCACCTTGTCGGCCAGGATCTGCGCCGGCCAGCCGATCTCGACGTAGCGCACCGATTCGACGCGCGAGCCTTCGATGGTCACCCACTCGCCGAGCCGCTTGGGGTCGACGACCTCGTGCGTGCCATCGTTGAGGTATGCGGTGGCGCGCGGATCCGCGGCATAGACCAGATGATTGATCGTCGCGGTCGTCGGCGTGATGCCGGCGGGCAATATTGCTGCACCGCACAAAGCGTTCACGAACGTCGACTTGCCGTGGTTGAACTCGCCGAGCACCACGAGCGCGAATCGCTCCTCTTCGAGCTTAGGAATGCGCGTCGCCGACAGCTCGGTCGACAGCGACGTCATGCCCACGTCTTCGGCCAGATGCGCCAGCCCGCCGAGCTCGCCGATGAGCGCGTGCTTGATGAGCAGATAGTCCCCCGAGAGCGCGCTCATTGACCCAGCACTCCGGTGACCGCCGAATCGCACGCCGCCATGTCCGTCCCGCCCTCTTGGCCGATCGCGCCACGGTAATACGCGCTCTCGGAAAATAGCTGCTGCGCGCGCACCCGCCTGGGCAAGTCAGGATGGCTCGCCAAAGGCTCGGTGAGCGGCACGGCCGCGTCCGGTTTTTGTTCGTAGAGCTGCTTCAAGAAGGCTTCGGCGTTGAGCTGCTGCACGAGATCGCTGGGGCCCAGCACCAGCTTGAGCAGCGCCGCCTGCGACACGTCGAGATCGCGTGTGCAGATGAGCCCCGCGCGATCCGCCGTGATCACCGCCCGGCGCGCCCAGCCGCGCAACGCCAGCGTCGCCGGCTTGACGATCCACTGCACGAAGCGGTTGGCGAAGTGCTCCAGATAGTAGAGCGCGGTCTCGAACACGACGTGGCCGTTCTGGATTCGGCCGCACTGTTGACCAACGACGTGCACCAGTTCGGCGTCGGTCAGTTGGTCGACGAGCGCGCGCCCCAGCACGACATAGGCGTCGTCGTTGGTGCCGAAGGCGTGCGCCAGCCCGCCCTGGCCCGGATTGGTCGCGACGTACACCGTCGGCATCGTGATGTGCAGGGTCGCCGCGGCTCGCTCGGTCGCCGCATGCACGCGCACGAGCTCGCGCTGCGAGGTTTTGATCGCGTTATTCAGGAGCTCGGCGCGGGCCACCGTCTGCCAGGTGTGCACGGTCGCCTCGAGCGCCATGCGCACCGGCCGCAGCTTGTCGAGCGTGCGCCGCACCCGCTGCTCGCCAGCAAATGCATAGGCGGCGCCCTCGCGGGCTTGCGCCTCACTGGCGCCGCGACGGCGCTCCACATAGCGCTGGAAATCGAGATCGACGTTCATGGCGAAACTGTACGCGCGATCAACCCGCTTGGCCTGCCGACTTGTCTTTTACGATCCATTCGCGCGTCACCTGCGAGGCCTTGTCGTACGAGTCGCGCATCTGCTCCATGATGTATTTTTCGATCTTGCCGCCGATGAGCGGCGCCGACACTTTGATTTCGCCGCGAAACTCGCGGCGGCAGCGCTTGTCACCCAGTGGGCTCACGACGTACTGCCCGTTCATCTGAAAGCGGTCGCGCAGCTTGGGATACTCGATGTGGATGTCCATGACGTTGGTCGTCCACACCAGGTTGTCCGTCTCGACGTAGGCGGTGCTCGAGATCATCGCCGTGACAAAGGCGGGAATCTTGACGGTCGGTTCGAGCGTCTGCACGCGATGGAAGACCTTGCCGTCATCGGTGCGCTCGAGGACCTTGTATTCCTTCATGTTCAACCGCGCGAACATGTCGACGTTGAACGGCTCCGACAAAAAGATCCGCCAATAGTTGGCAACGTCGACGTCGAACTCATGCACAAAGCTGAACTGCATCGCGGCCTCCGCGCGCAACGTAGCGCTGCTTTGGACGGGCGGTCAACCGAAGGGGAGGTCGAAGGAGTCGAACGGAGGAGGGGCGCGGCGAGTGCTAATGAGTCAGGTCGTAGCTCATCATCTTGACGGCGCAGGTCGTGATCGGCTGCGCCTTGTACGTCCACGCTTTGATTGCTTCGGAGATCACCGTGTCGCCGCCGGAAATGGAACCGATGGTCGTCACACTGGCCACGTGCCCGTCCTTGTTGACGCACACTTTGTAGCTGCCGTTCATCTTCATGCCCTTGTTCTTGTTGATCACGAACTCGGGCAGGTGCGGCGTCGAGCCGGACAGCTTCTGCGAGTCGAGCACGAACCCAGCGACTGTGCGGAACGTTGGCGGGGCAGGCGGCGGCGGCGCGGCCGGTGTCGGAGCCACTGGCTTGGGAGCTACTTGCGGAGCCTGGGTCGCGGTCGTGCTCGGCGCTGGCGCGGCCACGCTCGAGGCCGGCCCTTCAGGCGCACGCGGATGGGTTGCCGGGGCGTTTTCCTTTTTCGGCTCGGCCGCTGCCAGGGCACCCACTGGCGCTGTCGTCGGGGCATCCGTGTGCACGGTCTTGCTCAGCTTGTCGCTCTGTTGACTCTTGCCGTCGGCGCCCCACGAGAACTGGCGCGACCAAAGCTGGCCCGTGGTCAGCGACACCTTTTGCGTCTCTTTGATGCCCATTCCTGAGTTGAGGAGGACGATCGTGTGACGGCCGGCCGGAACCGCCATGTCGATCACCGGCGTCGCGCCATACGGCGTTCCGTCGACCAACAGCTCGCAGCTGGGGGACGAGGCCACCGTGATGTGCGCATCCCCGGGCTTGGCCATCGGTTTAGGCTTAGCCACCATGCCGGGCGGAGCGACCGCGGCGGTCGGCAGCGCTGCGGCTGCGACGGGCGCCGGAACGAGCGCCGCTGCAGCAGCGGTCAACGGGGCCGCCGGGACTGGTGCCGCGGCTGCCGGCACGACCGGCGGACCGGTCAACGGCGCAACCACCGCCAACGGTGGAGGGACTACCCCGGTTGGCTTGACGCGCCACCACACGAACGTCCCTGCCGCGAACATCAGACCGATGGCCGCCGCGGCTTGCCACACGCGCGCCATCACCAGCTGGCGGCGCGCGGCCGCCAGTGGCGCCTCAATCAAGCTCGACCGCCGCGACGCCTCACCCAGGTACGAGTAGGAGCTCGCTGTATTGCCCTGCATCTGCTGCGCGAGCGCCAGCCCCGAGCCCGACGGATCGGCCTCTTTTTGCGAGGCCAGCTCGTCGGCAAAGATGCGCTCCATGTACTGCGAGAGCGGCACGGTTCCGGTGACCAGCTGATTGTCGCGGGCAAAGGCATCGAGGTCGGAGTGCAGCTCGCGCGCGCTTTGATAGCGATCCTCGGGATTCTTTTGCAGACACCGAACGACAATCGTATTGAGCGCAGCAGGGTAAAATGGGAGAATTTCGCGCGGCGACGGAACCGGCCCTTCGATGATCTTCTTGAGCGTCTCGAAGTCGCTGCGCTCGTGGTAAAGGCGCTTGCCGGTCGTCAGCTCGTACAAAATGATACCGATGGCGAACACATCGGAGCGACGGTCGACGGCCAAGCCGCGGCACTGTTCCGGCGACATATAGCCAATCTTGCCCTTGAGCGTACCGGCCAGCGTTTCGACCTCGCGGGTCGCGGCCTTGGCGATGCCAAAGTCGACGACTTTGACCGCGCCGTCAAAGTTGATGACGATGTTTTGCGGCGTGATGTCGCGGTGAACGATCTCGAGCGGGCGCCCCTGCATGTCGCGCTTCTCGTGCGCGTAGTGAAGGCCGGCGCAGACCGCCGACAGCGCGGAGCACACGTGCTCAAGCGGCGGCTTGGAATAGCCGAGCTTGGCGCCGCCACGCACGATCTCGATTAGATTCTTGCCGCGCAGATACTCCATCGCGATGAAGTACTCGTCGTCGACGTGACCGACGTCGTAGATCTGCACGATGTTGGGATGGTCGAGCGTCGCCGCGACGCGCGCCTCATCGAGAAACATCCGGATAAACTCCGGATCGCTGGCGCGGTTGCGGAGGATCTTCTTGATGACGAGATATTTTTCGAAGCCCTGAATCGACTTCGTCCTCGCCAAATAGATCTCCGCCATACCTCCTGCGGCGAGCTTGGAGATCAGCTCATACTTACCAAACGGAACCGGATTCGTGGACATGGGCAAGATCCCCCCGCCAAGGTGGCCGCGCGGAGAGCCAATCGCTCCCCATCTAGGAGGATATTCGGCGTTGAAGCGCCCGTCCACATGAAAGTTGATAGAACTGTGGATTCCACTACAAAAAAAAGAGGGGTCGAAGAAAAGCCGATCCGGGCTGGCCCTGACGGTCTGTGTGTAATTTACGGAGGTTGCGGGTGCTAGACGGCGATATCGGGGGAGCGGGGCCGAGGTACGGTGGAGTGTTTCACGTGAAACAGTGTGCCTCCAGCACCGCGCGCAGGGGTGCCAAGTCCGGCAGCCGCTCCAACGCCGCCCGAACGTAACCCAGGCTCGCCGGGATATACGGCAGGAATCCGGGGTTCTTTTTGACCTGGTCAATGAAGACGAACCTACCGGAATCTTTCAATTTTCTCTGCACGGTCTGGAGGTCGAACGCGCGCTGTACATCGATGGCGGAGGCAAGTCGGCTGGTCGCACCGAAGTAGCCGACCAAGTTGGTCAGCAGGTCGGGCGGCAGCTGAACGTAGCTATCGCGCAGGAGGCCGACCAGGTCGTAGAGACAGTGGCCCATCAGCGCGTCCTGAAAATCGACGACCCGGATGCGGCCGTCCTGCACCATCAAATTGCGGCTCTGCCAATCGCGATGGACCAGCGCCGCGGGCAGCTTGACCAGCTCGTCGCAGATGGCGGCAAAGCTCCGGTCCAAGATTCGCTGCTCGCCGTCGTCGAGGACGATGCCGCGCGCGGCCAGTCCATACTCGCGGAAGTGTTCGAGCTCCCACGCCAGCAGCGTGCGGTCGAAATGGCGACTGAACGCGACGCAGCTCGGATCCGGATGGTCGGCCGCCCAAGCCTGCATTTTGGTCAGCTCGTCGATCGCGGCCCGGTAAAGGGCGTCGACCGCAGTCGGCTGGGCGCGAATCGCCAGCTCCAGCGTGGTGTCCCCAAGGTCTTCGACATAAAGGAGGCTGTGCGCCTCGTCAAAACCCAGGACTCCGGGCACGCCAATCCCGCCGGTCGCCAGGTAGCGCTGAATATTGAGGAGCGGCAACTCGGCCGCCACCGCGTCCGAAGAGACCTCCTCGGAGCGCTTCGCTTCGGGTCCGAGGTCCATGACCACCGCCGTGCGGTCCCCGGCGCGGGCACGAAAGAAGCGCCGCAACGAGGCACCCCCCGCCATCGGCTCGAGGGCAAGCGCGGGGCTGCCGAGTTGGACCGCGGCGAGCGACCGGATGAACTCGTGGCTCAGAGGGCCAGAGGGCGGGGCAGGGGACATGGAAGTGGGCATGGAAAACTCACGTATGCGGTGGGCCGCGGCACTATACTGCCGCGCCATGGACGCAGCAACCCGGGACTACCTCGCGCGGCTCGCGGCCGACCTGGGCCAGCCGCTGTCGGGCGTCACCGTCGACAAGCTCGAC
>JBBQIO010000023.1:0-13657 GCA_038325015.1 Polyangia bacterium | reverse complement strand
GGCGGACGACCCGGCGGTCGTGGCGCGGCAGGCGTACGACACCGGCATGGCGCACTTTCATCTCGAGGAGTACGACGCCGCCATCCAAGAGTGGGAGCGCGGCTTTCGCGCCAAGCCGGTCGCCGAGTTCCTGTTCAACATTGCGCAGGCCTACCGCTTGTCGAATCGCGCCGACAAGGCACTCTCGTTTTATCGCAAATTCTTGGGCATGGCACCCGACGCACCCAATCGATTGATCGTCGAACGCCACATCGAAACGCTCAAGCGCGAGCTGGCGCGCGCGCCCATCGAACCCACCAAGCCGGTGCTGCACAAGCCGGAGCCGAGCACGCCGGATTTGATTAAGCCGGAGTCAACCGCGCCGCGCGTCGAGCTGATCGCGTCGCCTAAACGGCCGGTCTACAAAAAAGGTTGGTTTTGGGGCGTCATGAGTGGCGCCGCCGTGGTCGTCGTCGGTGCGGTCGTGCTCGGCGTGGTGCTCGGCGGACAGGGCAGTCAACCGCAGTTGCTCAAGGATGTTCAGTTTTGAAACGGCTCGTGATCGCGCTGCTCGTCGTCGGCGGGTGCAGCAGCACGCGCAATCCGTGTGACGGCAGGACCGGAAGCTGCATCGCCGCGCGCATCGATGGCAACGCGTCGGGCTTGACGCAGCTGCGGGTCACCATCGGCGGTGTGGCGATGACCACCGAGGCCGCCAGCGGCGCGATCAAGTTGCCGGCGCAGTTCGCCATCGTGTCCAGTGGCAGCCCATTTCCGTCGCCCTCCCCGTTCGACATCCAGGTCGATGGGCTGCGCGGCGCTGTGGCGGTCGCCACCGACCATCACGAGGTGGCGCTGGTTCAAGGTCGCGCCAGCGTCACGTTTACGCTCGATGTCGCGACGCTGCAGCCGGACGGCGGCTCCATCCCGGACGGCGGCTCCATCCCGGACGGCGGCTTCATCCCGGACGGCGGCTTCGGCGTCGTCTTCTCCGGCATCGCCCCGGTCACCGCGCCCGAGCTATCGACCATTGGCGTCGACATCACCGTATTTGATCAAGCGACTCCGTTTTCGTCCCGCGGCGTGACGCTGACCGCCGCCAACCTACCCGGTACGGCGAAATTCACCGTCGACGGAACGGGCCAGACAGCCCATCTCGCCTGGAAGCCGACCTACAAAGACGCCGGCGTCTACACGGTGAAGATCACCGGCACCCCACAGGACGGATCCGCCGCGGTCACTCGCGACCTGATAATCACGGTGACCAATGTTGCCGACCCGATCGTGATCGGTGGCGCGCCCGCGTTCGGCGCCGTGCCGATCGGTGACTGGGACGGTGATGGCTTCGGCGATCTCGCGGTGTGCACTGGCGATGCGGCCGGCACGACCGGCAAATATCACATCAAGATCTTGTACGGCGCCGCGTCCGGCTTGCCGCTCGACGGCCCTGGCCAAACCGCGCGGACCGACTCCTTCGATATCCCAGCGACCAATCTCGGCGGTGCGAATTACGGATGCAAAGGGGGCGACTACGATGGCGACGGCCACGCCGATATCGTCTTTGCCGATCCGCAAAACAACTACTGGCTGGCCACAATGCCGAGCGGGAGCTCCCCCGCCCAAGGGGCCTTCACGGTGATCTTCGGCGGCGCCCGCGCGGCGGCCCCGCCACACAACTTGCTGGTCGGTGCGTTGAATTTCGGGCAGAGCCTCGGGCTCTATTTCGATGTCGCGGATTTCACCGGCGATGGCAAAGCGGACATCGGCACCGTCTGGGATCTGAACGCCAGCACCTACACGTTCTTCACGGGCGGCGCGCGCGCCAACGTGCTGGGCAACAACAACGGCCTCGACTACAGCTTCCAAGGCGACGAGTGCCACGCTCCGCGCAGCGTCGCCTTCGTCGACTTCAATGGGGACGGCAAGGCCGACTGGGTCGTCGAGGACCCGGGCATCAATCAGGCCGGCAGCGGCACTACCTGCAATCCGACGTCGAGCGCCGGAGGTGGGTTGCGGGTCATCACCGGTACCAGCTCGCCGCCGCCCTTGGTCGACGCTGAAGGCACGGCATGGGAGATGTATTTCGCACCCACGACCGTCGACGTTGGCGGGCGCGTCAACTGGGGGCTGCGCGGCGTCGCGTGCGACGTCGACGACGACACCTTCGGAGATCTAGCGACGCTGCCGGGCGGCAACGGCGCGGTGCACGGTCAGGTCTTTTATGGCAGCGCGACCGGCATCACTGCGACCGCCAAGATGCCGCTGCCCGACAGCAGCGCCAATAGCTTCGACGTCTCGTCCACGCCCGTGCCTGCACTGGGCTGCTTCGTCTATTCGGGAAAGCCGGCGCTGGCCGTCTCGTCGGGCGACGGCACGGCCGGGACGCTCAACTTCTTCGCCGGTCGTCCGCTGGCCAAAGTGGGCACCATGGACAGCCCGGATCCGGCCGACTCGGGGTTTGGCCTCGACGTGCGCAGCGCCAACCACACCGACGTCAACGGCGACGGAAAAGAGGATCTCGTCGTGACCTCCAATACGTTCGCCTGGATCATCTACGGTCGATGACCGAGGGCGCCGCGCAGCTCGGCCAGGTGATTGGCGGCCGCCGCCGGTGGAATTGTGCTCATGCTAGTGACCACAATCGCTCTTTATGAAGCGCCAACCAGTATCAACACCGGAAGCACCGATTACGCGCAATATGGCCCCGTTCCGCTGAGCCTCGCCTCGGAGATGGTGTTTCCCGCGATTTATTATCTGATGAAAATTGGCAAGAACGACGCGCATATCACGGGGTTTTGACCAGCCTTGCTGCACACGCCGACTCAGGCCGCGCCGGCGCCTCCGGTGGTCGTCGTCGACGGACTCTTCTTTCAGCGGCTCAGCGGCGGTATCGGTCGGGTATGGAGCATGCTGCTTCGAGAGTGGACCAAGACAGGATTCGGCGAGCATATCGTGCTGCTCGATCGCGGAAATAGCGCACCTGCCATTCCGGGAATTCGCCGCCGCCTCGTACCGCCGCTCGACTATGCCGAGATCGCGGTTGATCGCGCGCGGCTGCAGCAGATCTGTGATGAAGAAAATGCCGCTGTTTTCATCTCGACCTATCACAGCTCGCCCGTCACGACGCCGACCGTCATCTTGATTCACGACATGATCCCCGAAGCGCTCAAATGGGATTTGTCGCATGCGATGTGGCGCGACAAACATCATGGGCTCGCCGCGGCCAAGGCGGTGGTCGCGGTTTCACACCACACGGCCTTCGATGTAGCGCGCTATTTCAATGAGATTCGCCAGGATGAGATCACTGTCGCGCAGCTTGGAGTCGCTCCCGAATTTGCGCCCGCGCCCGTCGCACAGCTAACGCGCTTTTTGGACCGATACAAAATCGCTCGCCCCTATTTTCTGATTTTCGGCAGCGCGCCCGGTACCTACAAGAACCTCAACCTCTTCTTTCGCAGCCGGCGCGGCTCCGGTCATCGCCTGTCCAGTGACGTCGATTCCCGAGGTCCTCGGGGATACCGGTCTATATGTGTCGCCGACCGACGTCGATGGCCTGACGCGACTCCTCGACGAGGTGCAGAGGCCGGAGGTGCGCAACCGCTGTCAGAGTCGCGGTCTGGCGCGCGCGCAGCGCTTTGCCTGGTCGCGTCCGGCCAAAATCCTGCAAGAGGTTCTACTGCGCGTCGCCGGAGACACGGCGAAGTAGGTGGTCGGCGCCGAGCTGCTCGCACCACTCGGCAAAGCCGGACGAAACGCCACGCCAGGTCAGATCGTCGAGCGTTTCGCTCAACGGCACGTCGGTGCGCAGGCGCGTCAGCGTTCGATAGAGGAGTGCCTCGTCGCGCTGCGCGCGCAGCGTTTCGGCCAGCCGCGCCGCGCCGCGGATCGAGGGCGGCCACAGGCGCGCGTCATCCGGAATCGCTTCCAAATGGATGAACTTGGCGAGCAGCGCCGCTGCACCTTTCTCACCGAAGCCCGTCAGTCCGGGCACACCATCGGCAACATCTCCGACGAGCGCAAGCCAATCGGGGATGCTCTCGGGTCGCACGCCGCGAAGCGCGATGAGCCGCGCCTCGTCGGTCTCGGTATGGCGCATCCGATCGACCTGCACGACCTTTTGTCCTTGGATGCACTGCCCGAGATCTTTGTCGGGCGTCAGGATGCGTACCTGCTCGACCTGATCGCAAAAGCGCGCCGCCGCCGTGGCCATGGCGTCGTCGGCTTCGAAGTGGTCCATCTTCCAGGCCACCATCCCGAGCGCGCGCGTGGCCGTCTCAGCGCCGTCGAACTGCGAGAGCAGCTCGGGATCAACGCCCTCTTCGGTCTTGTAGCCGTCGAACAGATCGTTGCGAAACGAGCGGATCGGATTGTCGAACGCGACCGCGATGTGGGTCATCTGCTCCGCCGCGTCAGCCGTCAGAGCGTAAAGCGAATCGGCCAGACCGACGATCGCTTTGTGCGCGCGCGCCGGCCGCTTCGAATAGTGGGCGCGAAACAGCTCATACGTACCGTCGACCAGATGGAGGCGCACGACGGTACGATAACAAATTTGTTAGGGAACCTTGAGCTGTCCGTAATAGTTGTCGCCCCAGCAGCCGAGCGTGCCGCCTGGCGCGTACGCGCAGGTGAAGTCGCCGCCGCCCGGAACGGTGTAAAAGTATCTGCCGGCAGGCACCGTCATCTCTTCTTTGGGACCCGCTCCGGGCGCGGGCTCGACTCGCCCGATAGTTGCTGCCCCAGCGCGGCCGGTGCGGGCAGCGACTCAAATTGGCGCGGGTGCAGCCAGCGAGAAACGAAAGAGCAAGTAGCAGTCTGGACATCCGGGCCTCCGTGGGGAGGTCGGCGCTGGACCTTCATCGTTGCGCCCGATTGACCCGACCTTTCGACCGCGCAACGAAACGAGCGTACGCCCGACTACTGAGTGTGACTCCGTCCCAGCAGGCGCTCGATGCTGATATCGAGCTGGCTTTGCATCACGTCGAGCAGGCTGT
This sequence comes from Polyangia bacterium, assembly GCA_038325015.1. Taxonomy (GTDB): domain Bacteria; phylum Myxococcota_A; class Polyangia; order Palsa-1104; family Palsa-1104; genus JBBQIO01. The sequence goes on along the minus strand of JBBQIO010000023.1, from coordinate 8,687 downwards.
CGAGCGCCGACTCCTCGATGCCGAGCCGCGCCTTGAGCCGCTCGCGCATGTCCGCCAGCACCGCACGCCGGATGGTCGCGAGGCGGCGCGAAACGTTCGACTTGTCGAGCTTCTCCACGGTACCGATCTGACTCAGCGACAGCCCATCGACGAAGTGCATGCGCAAAAGGCGCCGCTCAGGCGGGGCGAGCGCGCTCAGCGAAGCGGCGAACGCAGCACGGAAATCGGTGCGGTAGCGCTCTTTGATGTAGCCGAGCTCGGGGTGCGTGTCGGCCCAGAAAGCCTCCACGGTCGGGCTCTCGCGAACGTCGCCCTCGCTGCGCCGGAGATCGAGCGCAGTGCGCAGCGCGGCCACGTGAACCCAGCTCGACAGCGCGCCGCGGCCGGAAAACGTCGCGATTCCCGGGCGGCCGCTCTTGCCGACCAGCAGAGATTCCCGCAGGCGCTGCCGAATCTCGTCGGCAAAGGCCGGCGAGCGGTCGACGCGAGCGACGAAGGCGGCGACCTTGCTCAAAAAGTGCTGGTCGAACAGCGCGAGCGCGTTGGCATCGCCACAGGCGCAGGCGATGGCCAGGTACAGATCGACGGCGTGCGGCGGCGGGACATCGTCGCGCCAGCACTCGGCCCAGCGTTGGGTAAAACGAGCAGCGTCGACGGCGACACCCGGCCATCGCGTGCGCGCCTCGGCGATGTGCTCGTGTGCTCGTTTGTCTCTGGTCGCCGGGCCGGCCATGCACCGATGATACACTGGCGCGCGTCGTGAGCTGCCTCGACGAAGAGACCATCGCGGGTTGCGTTGAGGGGCGCCTCTCGGCCCAAGAGCGAAGCGTCGCGCTGGCCCACGCCGACGAGTGCGAACCGTGCTGCGAGCTCTTGTCGCTCACCGCGCGCGAGCTTTTGTCGAGCAACGGTCAAGATGCAGACCCCGACTCCGCTCCACGAGGGGGGACGGAAACGTCGCCCGGCTACGCAGTTGGCCACTACCGCGTGCTCGAGCGCATCGGCGCCGGCGCGATGGGTGAGGTGTTCGCCGCGTTCGATCCGCGGCTCGGCCGCAAAGTCGCGCTCAAGGTGCTGCGCATGGACCTGACCGCTCCGGTCGCCGCCGCGCAGCAGGCACGGTTGGTGCTCGAAGCGCAGGCCTTGGCGCGCATCACCCACCCCAACGTGGTCAGCGTCTACGAGGTCGGGCTGGTCGAAGGGCACATTTTTATCGCGATGGAGCTGGTCGATGGACCGACCCTCTCCGGCTGGCTCGCCGCCCAACCGCGCACCTGGCGCCAGATCCTCGACGTCTTCGTCGCCGCCGGCCGCGGCCTCGCGGCGGTGCACGCTGCGGGGATGGTGCATCGCGATTTCAAACCGGACAATGTGCTGATCGGCAGTGACGGTCGCGTGCGGGTCACCGACTTCGGCCTGGCTCGCGTCGCCGCCACCGACGAGGACGAGCTCGCCCGATTCCCTTTGGCGCCTGAGGTCGGCGCCGCAGAGTTCGGCAAAATCACGCGTCAGGGCACGCTCCTCGGCACGCCCGCGTACATGGCGCCCGAGCAGCTGCGCGGCGAGCCCGCCACCCCGGCTAGCGATCAATTCGGCTTTTGCGTCGCTCTGTTCGAGGCCTTTTCAGCACAGCGTCCGTTCGTCGGATCGAGCGTCGACGAGCTGCGGAAAGCGCAAGCGCAGCGACCGCCCAGCCCGCGCCGATGGCGAGCGCCGGGCTTCGCTCAAAGCGCGATCCGCCGTGGGCTGTCTCTCGAGCCGGCCGACCGCTACGCCTCCATGGACGCGCTCTTGGCGCGATTTGCCACGGGCGTGCGCCGGCCCGCCCAGCTGCGGCGGCTGGCGTTGCTGTTGGCGACTACCTCGGCGATGGCGCTGGCGGCCTGGCCGCTATGGCATCGGGCCATGTGTCCACGACTCGACGCCACGTGGAGCGCAGCCCGCCAATCGAGGCTCGCGGCGGCGTTTTCGGCGAGCGGAATTCCAGCCGCGCCGATGGTTTGGCGTGCCGTGGTTCCGGCGCTCGAACGCTTTGCCGCGGCGTGGCGTGAGCGGCAGGCCGAACTGTGCAGTGTCAGTGCATACTCGCCGCTGCACGATTCAGCCCAAGCCTGTTTGCAAAGTCTGCAGGTCGAACTCTCGGCGGTGCTGGCCTCCTACGAAAAGCCCGATGCCACCGTCGTCAAGCACGCGCAGTCGGTGGCCGAGTCCCTGACCCCCGTCGATCGCTGCCGCAATCCGCGCGCGCAGCACGGCGCGCCGGCACCGCTCCGAGCCGCGATCGAAAAGCAGCTCGCCGAGATCAAGGTCGACGAGGCGTACGATCGCTATTCAGTCGCTATTCCACTCGCCGCCGCCGCGGTCGCTCAGGCGCACGCGATCGGTGATCGGTTGCTCGAAGCGCGCGCGCTCCTCTACCAAGGGCGCCTTTTATTGAACGGCTCCGGCGACGCCAAGCGCGCCGAGTCAATCCTGTTCGAAGCATACACAGCGGCCTCCGAGGCCGGCGACGACGAGGTGGCGGCGCAAGCGGGAATCCAGGAGATGTTCGCCCTCGGCGAACGCCTGGGCAAGGTCGACGAGGCCAAGCGCTGGACACAGCTGACCAGCGCGCTCGTCAAGCGCGTGGGGGACCCGGATCTGCAAGCCACGTTCGACGACAGTGCGAGCAGCCTGCAGATCGAATGGGGTCAGTTCGACGCGGCCATCGTCGGCCTCGAGCGCGCGCTGGCGACACACCGCCGTTTGCACGGTGAACAGGGCTTTTCGGTCGTGCGCGACGAATTCAATCTCGGGATGGCTTTCTATTTGAAGGACGACCCGGACCACGCCGCCGAGATGTACGGCAAGGCATTGCCGCTGGCCCTGAAGCTGTTCGGGCCGAACAACCCCGACGTAGCAGGCATCTACAACGGGCTCGGCCTGGTCGCCAGTCGGCGCGGCCGCTACAAAGAGGCACGCGAGCTGCTCGAGCGCGCGGTCGCCATCCGTCGCGCGACGCTGGCCCACGACCATCCGGATCTGGGATCGAGCCTGGTGTCATTGGCCGAGGTTCTCATCGCCAGCGACAAGAAGGCGGCGCTCGCCGATCTCGACGAAGCAATCGCCATTGGCCAAAAGCGTCTCGGGCCGGACAACGAGATGCTGGCCATGTGGATCGACACGCGCGGTGACGTTCTACTGGCGATGAATCGTCTCGATGAAGCGATGGCCAGCTATCAGCGCTCGATCGAAATGATCGGACGCTCGCCCAATCGGGACGCGGCGGCGATTCCGTCGATCGGGGTCGGCCAGGTCGAGCTGGCGCGCGGACAGCCGGCCAAAGCGGTAGCGCCGTTGACTCGCGCAGTCGCCGTGTTCGATGTGCATCCACGGACCAATCTGACCGGGCTGGCGACGGCGCGCTTCAATCTGGGCAAGGCGTTGTGGGGCACCGGCGAGCGAGCGCGCGGCCGCAAGATGGTCGAAGCGGGGCGCGACGACTTTGCTGCCGCGGGGCTCGGTCCGGAGGACGATTCACAGGCCGAAACGAAAAGGTGGTTGGCCAAGCACAAGCTGTGACCATCGAGTCCCGACTGGATCACGATCCTGCGTCGGCCCTCCACACCAGGCCATATAGATAGAGCGCGAAGCCGGAAACCAGCAGCGCGCCGCCGACGATGGCAAACAGCAAAAATGCCAACGGGTGCGTCCAGCGCAGGCTGATCGCTTCGATGATCAGTCCCAGCAGCATCAGGCCGGCGGTCAGCCGCATTCGGCGCTCGGGCGTCATGGCTGCCACATTTTGAGCTTGGGCAGCGACGCGACGTCATGCACGACGTCGTGGCAACCACCCGCCACACACGACCGTTCGTTGCTCAGGATCTTTTTCATGTTGCCCTCCTGCGTGTGCGGCGTGGCTTCGAGAAACGAGCGCTCGCGTTCGTGGCAATGCAGGCATTCACGATTGCTGTACGGGCTGTACAGCTTGATCGGCGTGGGGATGGTGCCGAGATATTGCACCCAGATATGGCGCAGCCCGCGCAGCTTGGCGCTGACGTCGCCGTACATCGTGTAGGTCGTGTGGCAGGTGAAGCAGGCGGTCTCGTGCGGCACGCGCGCGGACTGGAAGTGCGACGCCGGAATATGCATGACGTCGTCGATATTGAGGCTCGCGCGATAGGCCTCCATCACATGGCACGAGGCGCAGAACTCGGTCGTCTTGGAGTGCTCGACGTGATGCGCGAATCCCATCCACGCCGCCAACACCGGGAGCACGCCGATCGCCACGAACCCGAATAAACGACCGTGCCCGAGCGCGCGCTTGGGCATGAGGATGACGAGCACAAGCAGTAGACCAGCGGCGAGGAGCGTGGCGATGAGCAGCGTCATGGCGACCTCATGAATGGCAGTACAGGCACATGCCGTTCCGTTGGATTTCGCTGGCCGGGTGAGACCCGGTCCAGCCCGGCGGATGCGGATCGCCGCCGATGCCACCGACCTTGTGGCAGGTGATGCAGATCGATCGCGGCCCCTGGTCGTGACAGGCCGCGCAGCTGGCGATATCGCGGCGCGCCGGCTGCGCGTGGCTGGCCGGGCCGGGGAAGGACCAGCCCGGCGGGTGCGGATCGCGCGGATTGACCGCGGTCGCGGTCAGGTTGTTCGCGGCGTGGCAGCTCTCGCAGAAGCTCGATCCGTGGCAGCGACGACACCCGGTCGCATCGCCGCGCGCCTCGACCGCATGGCGCGAAACAAAATCGTTGCGATGGATGAAGTCGGCGTTGACGCGCTCACTCGATTTGATTTCGATGCGCGTGGCCACGGTGGCGGCGTGGCAGTCGCTGCAAAAGGTCTGCTCGTGGCAGGTCGCGCAGCTGTCAACCGAGGAGCGCGCGTCGCGCGCGTGGTCGCGCACGTAGTTGCCTTGATGCGAAAACGACGAGACCGGCTTGAGGTCGAAGTGCGAGAGATCGCGATGGCACAGCTCGCACTTGCCGCGGTCGTAATCAGCCTGATGACAGGTCAAGCACGCGCTCATCGGCGGCGTCATCGAGGCCGTACGCACCGGCTCGGGCAACGATTTGTGGCAGCGGGCGCAGTCTTCTTTGACGCGATCGATATGCGCCGCGTGATTCATGCGCAGCGTCGGCTCGCGTTTGGGAAAAGGTCGCGCCTGTTTGACGTCGGTGTGGCAGAAGCCGCAGTTGCCCTTGTCCTTCTCCTCTTTGTGGCATTCGAGGCACTTGGACTCGGGCGGGCGAAAATTGCCGCCGAGCGCGGTCGCGTCGTACACGCCCTCGTGGCAGGTCAGACATTCGACCTTGGCCTTTTTGTGCAGGTCGTGCGGCGCCTTGATGAGATCGCCCGTGTACAGACCGTGCGCGCCGCCGCGCCACCACATGGCGCACGATGCGCACAGAAGCGCGAGCGCGATGCCGAGCGCGATGCTCGCCCGCTTCATGGCCGCACCTCGTGGAAGCGCAGTGTGTAGTTGTAGACCAGCTTGGCCAGCACCTCGCCGCGATGGGCGACGAATGGCGTCACGTCGGCGATGCCCGTGACGACCGTCCGCCAGCCGCGCGCAAAATCCCAGCCGATGGTCGCGGCGCTGGTGAACGAATAGCTCTGGCCGTTGATCGCGCGATCCATGCGATAGGCGTCCCCGTCGAGTGTCACGGTCCAGGCGCCCCAGCGCTCGATTCCGAAGAGGCGCGCCTGCACGTAGCCGTCGCTCGCCGGCAGCGCCAAGACGCGCACCTCGACGCCGACGGTGGCGTGCGAATTTTGCCCAAGCCCGACGGTGAGCTTGCCGCCGCCGCGATGGCCAAGACCGCTGTCGTCGACGATCACGTGGTAGTCGCCGTAGAGGCGCAGCCGCGCCAACCGGACGAAGACCGTTCCGCCCGCTTCGTCGTGTCTGTTTTGGGCGAAGACGGCGAAGATCGAGTTGAGCGGCAAGAACAGATCCGGCGAGGTCCGGCGAAAGTCGGCCGCCAGCTGCAGCTGCGCAATCGGCTGCCACGACGCCGAGACGTAGCCTTCGACCAAGCGCAGCTCGGCAAAGCTGAGCAGGCCGTAGCCGGTGAACGTCAACGTCGGCAGCGGCGCCCAGCGTGCGTCGATGGCGCCGTCCTGCCGCGCCACCCTACCCTGCCCTTCGACGTGAATGAACGACAGACCGAGCTCGGTATCCCAACGATGGCGCCAGAACAGCCGTCCGCCGCCGACCGCATCACCGCGCCCAATGCTGAAGCGCGGCGTCACCGGCACGCCGCCATACACCGTCAGCCCGACCCCGCCGCCGATGCGCCATTCGATGCTCGCGCCGTCGAGCTGGGTGACGCGCGCGGCGCCGCCGACGACCAATTGACGACCGACACGGACGGCAACGCGCCGCCGCAGCACACGCGCGTCAACATACGCAACGTCGAGATCGCCGGTGACGTGCCCCTGCCGCGGATCGCCGAATGCGGCCTCGCCCCAGCCTGACAACGTCACATGCAGCTCGTCCAGATAGGGCGCGTGGAGATCCGCGACCAGCGACACAAGCTGATACACCGGCACAACGGTGTAGAGCGTGCCGTCCCGCGGATCTTGCCGGCCGGCCAGGAGCGTCGTCATCGACGCGTCGAGCGTGTCGGCATACGCGCAGGGCGCGGCCAAAAACGCGGTAAGCATGAGGCTACGGCCCCACATCGACCACTCCGTTGATGTGCGCGCCACCGACGACGAACGCGCCGGTCGCGTCCATCGTCCGCGAATGGCAGCTCGCGCAGCTCGCCAGGGTCAGCCCGGCTTGGTGCGATGCCGGCGGAATTCCGTGGCAGCTGCCGCACTCGATCTGCGCGACGCCGCCCTGCCATGAAGGGGTCGCGGCGCCGTGGCAGTACACACCGCATGTCGCCGTCGCTGCCAACCACACCGGCTGCGTCGAGTCCGCATGCGCCAGGGCGCCGAAGACGACCACGGGCGATCCGTCGATGTGGCCCGGATCGTTGAGCTGCAGCGGCACCACGTGGCAATCGGTGCAGGCCAACGGTCCGCGCAGCTCGTGGGCCGCCGTCATATGCGCGACATGCGCGCCGGTCGCCGGCGGCTGGCCGTGGCACGCGGTGCAGGTTCCGCTCTCGTCGCCCAGCGAAATCTTGCCGTCGACGTGGCGCGAGCGATCGATGAGCGCACCGTTGGCATCGATCACCTTGACGTGGCAGTCCGAGCACTGGGTGAGCGCGTGGTTGCTCGGCGGCAGCCCGTGGCAGGTGCCGCACGCCGCTTGGGTCGTTCCGCCTCTCCACAAGGGCGCGCGATTTTTTGCGTGAGTGTCGACGAAGCCAGCGCCATGGCAATCGCTGTTCTGGCAGCTCATTCCATCCCAGGCGCCCGATTTCAGCGTGACGATGGCTTCGGGAATCACCCCTCCGTCGGCGGCGAACAGGTGCCCCACGTCGGTGTAGGTGTGTGGCTTGACGTGACACTCGGTGCAGTCGAACGGTCGCGCGATGGCGCCGCTGGCGTGCGCGAGATGGGCGCCGGTCGCCGGCGGCTGGCCGTGACAGGTCGTGCAGCCGGTCGGCCCGCCCGCCCCCTCGTGGCAGGTGAGACAGGACGCTCCAGACGTACCGCCCGAAAAATCGCTGCCGTGGCAGGTCGCGCAGGTCGACAGCTTCCAGCCCAGGCTGCGCACCAACGCGCCATGAAAATTGGCGTCGGCCGGATTCATGATGCCGCCGGCGTGGACCGCCGAGACCTCGTAATCCAGATCGCAAGTCACCACCCAGCGCTGCACCTCGGCCAGGACATCGCCAACCCCAGCGGCAACATGGGTGGCGTCGGACAGTGCAGTGACAATGCGCGAGTCGACTTGGCCGGAGCGGGCGATCACTTTGCCGGAGGTCTCGACGAGCGCCGTCAGATAGCTCGTGACGTCATAGGTCGCACCGGCGGGATGGCATTGCGCACAGCGCGCCGCGAACAGGGGAGCGATCTCCTGCTTCCAAGTCAGACACGCCTGCACGCCGTCGACGATCGGTCGCGCTTGACCACAGCCGGCGAACAGCAGAAGGCCGACTGCGACCCGCACCCGCAAATTATTTTCCTATTTACCCAGAGTGCGGATAAATGCGGTGAGGTCGGTGATCTGATCCGGCCGCAGCTGGCTCTTGTAGGCGGTCATGAGCTTCAACGTTCCGCCGCGCGTCTCATTGACACCGTTGGTGATAGCCGCCTTGATCTGGTCGTCGCTGAATTTTTTTTGCCAGGCCGCGGTCGTCATATCCGCGATGAGCATCTTTTTGCCCTGCTCGGTCTGGGCCTTGCCGTCTTCGCCGTGGCAGCTGCCGCACTTGCCGCGCCATGCGCGGTCGGTCTTGGCATCTGCGGCCAGCGCATCGACCGAGCCCAGCATGAACAGCGCAATCATCACGAATCGCATCGAATCTCCTTACGGTTGGACAGCAATTTCAATTTCCCGGCTCGCGGGCATACGGTGAGACGTACGGATCCGACACGTTGTGCACCTTGGCCACGGCAAAATCTCCGTCGCTGCCATGACAGACGATGCAAGTCTCGACCGGTCCATCGGGCCCTTGCCAGGTATTGAGCGCGGCGTGCCCTGCGGCATGGTCCGCGTCGTGGCACGACAAACACACGCGCGCCGAAGGCGCCTGCCAAGCGCTATTGACGCAGGTACCGTTGCTGCACATCTGGCC
>JBBQIO010000022.1:0-13672 GCA_038325015.1 Polyangia bacterium | reverse complement strand
CTGGGCGTCAGCGACGACGAACGCGAGCTGGCGCTCAAACTGCTCACGGAGCTATAGTCGAGCTCGAGAGACTGCCAGGAGACCCAAGCCCATGTCCGGTCCGCTCGACAAAGTCCTGCACCCGTTCGATCAGAAAAAAGTCGTCGAGGCGATCGGCCTCGCGGAGCGTTTGTCGTCGGCCGAAATCGCGGTTCACGTCGAGGGACGGGTGCCGCAGGGCGACGCGGTCAAGCGCGGCACGGCGCTTTTGACCAAGCTCGGAATCACCCGCACGCGTGAGCGCAACGGCCTACTGGTCTACGCCGCAGTGTGGGATCGCGCGTTCGCCATCGTCGCCGACACCGGGATCGGCGAGCCGCCGCAGTCGCCGTTTTGGCAAGAGGCAAACTATCGCATGACGATCGCGTTCCGACGCGGCGCCTACGGGGTCGGTCTGGTCGAGGGAATCCGTTCGGTCGGGCGTCAGCTGGCCACGCGCTTTCCGCGCCAGACCGACGACAAGAACGAAATCTCGAACGAGATAACGACCGACGAAGCCGCGCTGCGCTGAGCCCGGGGGCACCGCGCTCGGCCATGAAGAAGATCATCAAAGCCGGTGCCGTCGACCAAGAGCGACGCGCGGTCGTCGAGGCGCCGCTGTACGACGCGCGACTGTCGGCCGAGCAGATCTTGGCGGATGCCAACGCCGATGCCGAGCGCGTGCGACGGACGGCGCTGGAGGACGCAGATCGGTTGCGTCAGCAGGCGCAGGCCGAGGGGCGTGAGCGCGGCCTCGGGGCGGTCACCGAGCTCCTGGTGGGCGCGCGAGCGGCGGCCGCGCGCGGACGAGCCGGCGCCGAGCCTGAGCTGCGTACTTTAGCGGTGCGCATCGCCGAAAAGCTGCTCGGCCGCGAGCTGACGCTGCGCCCCGATGCTATTACCGACGTGGTGCTGCAGGCGCTCTGCTTGGCCGGCGATCCGCGCGAGGTGCTCATCCGCGTCCATCCCGACGATCTCGCGGCGCTCGAACGCGGCCGCCCGCGCCTCATCGAGCGCTGCCGCTCGGCCCGCGCGGTGTCGTGGAAGGGCGACGAAGCGGTGCCGCGCGGCGGCTGCGTCCTTGACACCGAGCTCGGCTTCGTCGACGCCCGCCTGTCGACGCAGCTCGACGCGATCGAGCGCGCGCTCAAGGGCGATCGCGAGTGAGCTCGTCGAGCCCGCTCGATCTCGATCGCGCGCTGGCCGCGCTCGAAGGGGTGACTGCGCCGCGCGTCGCCGGCCGGGTCACCGAGCTAATCGGGCTGGTGCTGCGCGCGACTGCTCCCGGGGCCCGGGTCGGCGAGCTGGTGGTCGTCGAGCGCGCGCACGGGCCGTCACTCCGCGCCGAGGTGGTCGGTTTTCATGGCGAAGAGGTCGTGCTCCTGCCGCTCGGTTCGGCCGAGGGCGTGGGTCCCGATTCGGTCGTGCGACCCACCGGCCGACCGTTCGCGATTCGCTGTGGCGGCGCGCTTCTGGGTCGTGTGATCGACGCGCTCGGCGAGCCCATCGACGGCGGCCCGCCGCTCGACCCCGCGTCTACCGAATGGTGGGCGGTCGCTCGGCCGGCGCCCGATCCGCTCAGTCGGCGACGGATTACGCGCCCGCTCGGTGTCGGCGTGCGGGCCATTGATGGGCTGCTCACACTCGGCGAAGGGCAGCGCATCGGGCTCTTCGCCGGCCCGGGCCTGGGCAAATCGACGCTGCTCGGCCAGATCGCGCGCAATACCGAAGCCGACGTGATCGTCGTTGGGCTGGTCGGTGAGCGCGGCCGCGAAGTGCGCGACTTTCTCGAAGGGCAGCTCGACGACGAAAGTCGCCGCCGATCGGTGTGCGTGTGCGCGACCTCCGATGCGCCGCCCCTCCTACGACTCAAGAGCGCGCTGACCGCGACCGCGGTCGCCGAATATTTTCGCGCCCAGGGCAAGCGCGTCCTTTTGCTGCTCGATTCGCTGACCCGGGTTGCCCGCGCGCAACGCGAGGTTGGCCTGGCCGCCGGCGAGCCCCCCGCCCGCCAAGGCTATCCGCCGTCGGTGTTTGCGCTTCTGCCGCAGCTCCTCGAGCGCACCGGCCAGTCAGCCGAAGGTTCGATCACCGCGGTCTACGCGGTCCTGACCGGCAGCGATGACGCCGACGATCCGGTGGCCGAAGAGGTACGCGCCGTGCTCGATGGCCACATCGTTCTGTCGCGCGAGCGTGCAGCGCGCGGCCAGTGGCCGGCCGTGGATATCGTGCAAAGCTTGTCCCGCGTGATGGACGATCTGATCGACGCGCCGCAGCGGCACGCCGCGGCGCGGGCGCGCGAGGTGATGGCGTTGTGGGAGCGGCAGCGCGACCTCATCTCACTCGGCGCCTATCGGCCGGGCAGCGACCGGGCGACCGACGACGCGCTCCAAAGGGTGGCCGACGTCGAGCGCTTCTTGACGCAGGAAAAACAGGAGCGACCGACCCTGGCCGAGGCGCGCGAGCAGCTGATCGCGCTTTTCCAGGAGGATTCGTGAAACAAGCCTTGAGCATTTTTTCGCTGTTTTTTCTTTTGGGCCTCGCGCCTCCTCCGAGCCGTGCCACCGAAGAGATTGCTCCCCCGGTGATCAATGCGATGACGACCGAGCTCAAGCGCGCACAGTCGCGCCTGCGGCTCAAAGGCTACGAGGCGCCCTACTTCATCGCGTACACCGTGCGCGACTACCACCAGCGGGAGATCGCGGCGCGCTTCGGCGCGCTGACCATGCTTGTCGACACCCGCAGCCGGCAAGCGCACGCCGAGGTGCGCGTCGGCGATTATCAGCTCGACAACAGCTCGTCCAACCACGACCTCTCGATCGACCTCGACGACGGCGAGCCCGGCTGGGAGCCGCCCACCGAGACCGCGCTCGACGACGATCCCGAGGTGCTGCGCACGACGCTCTGGCTTTTAACCGACGCCCGCTACAAGGCGGCGCTGGCGAGCTACGCCAAAAAGCGCGGACAGCGCGCGACCATGATGGTCGAAGACGAAAGCCTGCCGAGCTTTTCGCGCGACCAGCCCAACCGCCATTTCGAGGTCGCGGCCAAGCCCTTGGACACCAACACTGTGCTCGCCGATCGGGCGCGGCGCCTGAGCGCGCGTTTCAAGGACCACAGCGAAATCCTCGACGGCACGGTCAAGTTCTCGGTCGAGCAGGACACGCGCAACTACGTCAACACCGAAGGCTCGGCGATCGCCAGCGATCGGGTGATCTATGCGGTCGAGCTGTCGGCCACGGTGCGCGCCAAAGACGGAATGTTGCTCGACCATCAAAAAGATTTTTATGGGCGCGCCCCATCCGACCTGCCGGACGAGGCGGCGCTGGCCAAGGCCGAAGAGCAGCTCGTCGGTGAGCTGCTGCTTTTGCGCGAGGCTCCGAAGATCGACCCGTACACGGGCCCGGCGATCTTGATGGAAGAGGCGGCCGGCGTCTTTTTCCACGAGACCGTCGGCCATCGACTCGAGGGTGAGCGGCAGAACGACGAAAAAGAGGGCCGCACCTTCAAGGGGCAGCTCGGCCATCTCGTTCTGCCCGAGTTCTTGAGCATCGTCGACGACCCCACGGCCGCGCGCGCCGGCGGCGTGGCCCTCAACGGAACCTACGCGTTCGACGACGAGGCGGTCGCCGCGCGAGCGGTGACGCTGGTGCAAAACGGCGTGTTGCGCGACTACATAAAATCGCGGACGCCCATCACTGGCTCGTTGCACTCGAACGGCCACGGTCGTTCTGAAGGCACTGCCGATCCGATGGGGCGGATGGGCAATCTCTTCATCCGCTCGTCCAAGCAGGTGCCGCTGCCCGAGCTCAAGCAGATGCTGCTCGCCGAGGTGCGCAAGCAGGGCAAACCCTACGGGCTCATCATTCGCGACATCACGGGCGGCTCGACCAACACCATCAGCGCCGGCTTTCAGGCATTCAAAGGGTTGCCGCGCCTGGTCTATCGCGTCGACGCCAAGACCGGAGCCGAGACCTTGGTCCGCGGCGTCGAAATGGTCGGGACGCCCTTGACCACCGTGTCGCGCATCGTCGCGACGTCCAACACGGTAGGGGTGTTCAACGGCTACTGCGGGGCCGAGTCGGGCTTCGTGCCGGTCTCGACCGTGGCCCCTGCGGTGCTCATGTCCGAGATCGAGCTACAGCGAACCGCGCGTGCAATGGAGCGCCCGCCGATCTTGCCGCCGCCCTGGACGAAGACGCATTAACAGACCTCGGCCGCTGCAATGGCGCACGACTCTTCGTGCGTAACCGGCGCGCCTGTCGTTGCGTAATCGCATCATGACCCCACCCAAAGCGCTCGTTACGGTTCGCAACCTGATCGCCGCCATTACCTCCCGCCTGCAGTGGCTGCCGCCGCTTTTGGTGCGCCTGTCGCTCGGCATCCTCTTCATCAGCACCGGATGGGCACACCTTCACTCGCTGCCCGGCCTGACCGACAATTTTCGCGAGTGGCACATCCCAGCCCCTCATTTCAACGCCATCTTCTCGTCGGTGACTGAGCTGGTCGGCGGCGGCCTGATCCTGGTCGGCCTGGCGACGCGCTTCGCCGCGGCGGCTTTGGTCGTGGTCATGGCCGTGGCGATCGTTTCGGCCAAGCTGAGCACCGTCCAGGCCTGGCCGGATTTTTTCGGGCTCGACGAGCTCGCCTACCTACTGATGTTTTTATGGCTGGCGGTTCGCGGGGCCGGAGCCGTCTCGCTCGACCGCCTCATCGCCCGGCCGATGGGTCTTGAAATCAACGACGACAAGCCCGCAACTTTGTCCGCGAATCCGCGATAATCTCTAGGAGACGTCACAAGAAACGATCGCGGACCATTGGGTTTCCGATCTGCTGGACCTTTCCAAAAGGAGAATTCGATGAGTGATTACGCGGACATGCTGGCAGGCGCGGGCAGCGCGGCGGCGGGCGGCTTTGCCGGGGCATCGGCGAGCGGATCGGCCAGCGCGGGCGGCGGACTGTGGGATTCCATCAGCGGCATCGGCTCGTCCGTGTCGAGCGGGATCAGCGACGCGGCGGGAATTGCCGGCTCGCTGTTCGGAGCGCCCGCGGCGATGGCCTCCGGTGGCATCAGCGGCTTCATGGACGGCGGAATCAGCGGCGCGATCAGCGGCGCGGCGGGCGGCGCCTCCGATTCGGCCGGCGGTGTTCTGTCCGGCCTGGGCGGGCTCGCGGGTGACGCAGCGGGCGTCATGAGCGGCGTCGGCGGCGTCGCCTCCAGCCTGTTCGGCATGTTTTAAACTCTCCTCATTTTCTCCGTGGCTGTGCGGCGTCGCTGGCCAGGACGCAGGGGCCCGAGTAGTGTCACGGCCCGATGGCCACACCCGCTACACCGGCCGATCGCTGGGTCGCCCTTCTCGACGATATCGCCACGCGCTATCCGCTTCGCGAACGAACCGCAGAGCGCGTGTGTCTGCATTGGCCCGCCGTCGCAGATCGCGAGGCCCAGGGCGTGCAGGTCGAATATCTGTTCAAGCAGAATCTAAGTCGCGTTGCGGTCACCGCCGACATCTGCGCGGTCGAGCGCGCCTCCCCGTCGGAGGCCCTGGCGCTGGCCGCCAAGCTGATCCTGGGCGCGGTCATCGCGCGCGACGGCTTCGTCTCGCTGCGCCACGTTTTCAGCGAGGGTCGCATGGTCGACAGCGACGTGCATGAAGGCATCCTCTTTTTACGCGACACGGCGATCGAGTTCCGCAAGCAGCTCCTCAAGTGGGACTCGAGCGCAGCGCCCAACCCGTTTTTCGGCGGCTGACCTGTTCGTTGCAACTGCGCCACCGACCGAGTAGGGTTCGCGGCATGAAGGCGCTCGAGTTTCTCGTCGGCAAAGAGGTGGATATTTTCAATCCGCATGACACCGAGGAGGTCGACGGTCTGATGGCCTCGGGTCGCATCCTGGGCATTCGCGAAGGCTGGCTGGTGCTGGCCAACCCCAAGAGCGGCGAGCCCGATTTCGCGGTCAACCTCGAGCACGTCGGCATGATCGCGGTGCGCGAGCTGGCGCCGATGATGGAAGCGCTGCCGGGCGGTAAGCTGCACCGACTGCATCGCACCCCGCCCGACGGTGGCGACGACGATAAATAGCAACTCAGTGTCCCCAGCCTGAGTCGAACAGGCGGCCTACGCTTTAGGAAAGCGTTGCTCTATCCAGCTGAGCTATGGGGACCGACGTCGGTTTGAGATCTACAGCGCCGCCTTCGTGCGGTCAAACCGGTCAGTATTGAATCACGGTCTCGACGACGCGGTCGCCGAGCGCTTTTCTTCCCGGCAAGAACGTCAGCTCGATCAAAAAAGCGAAGCCCTCGACACGCCCGCCCTGCCGCGTGATGAGACGACCCGCCGCCGAGGCGGTCCCGCCGGTAGCCAAGAGATCGTCGACAACGACACAGCGGCGCCCGTCGACGGCGTCCTCGTGCATTTCGAGCGTGTCCTGGCCGTATTCGAGCGCGTACGTCTCGCGTGCCGCCCGGTAAGGTAGCTTGCCCGGCTTGCGCACCGGCACGAAGCCGACGCCCATGCGGTCGGCAAGCGCCGCGCCGAAGATGAAGCCGCGCGCTTCGATGCCGACGATCAGCTCCGGCTTTTGCGGGGCGACACGTTCGGCCAACAGGGTCAGCGCCAGGCGCAGCGACGCGGCGTCGGCGAGTAGCGGCGTGACGTCGCGAAACAAGATGCCGGGCTTGGGAAAATCGGGGATGTCGCGCACTTTGGCGGAAAGCTGCGCGATTCGCTCGTCCGCGTGGGACCCGGTGCCGGACATGGTCGCTCCTTGAGGTCGTCGAAAAACGTTAGCGGGTATGTAGGGCCAACCGCGCTGGCGCGGCCAGGAACTCTAGCGGATCGACGGGGTGATTGTCGCGCCGCACCTCGAAGTGAACGTGCGGTGCCGTGGCGTGACCGGTCTGGCCCGACAGAGCGAGCTCCTGGCCGCGTGTGACGTGCTGCCCCTCGGTGACGAGCAGCCGATCGTTGTGCGCGTACACGGTCACCAGACCGCCGGCGTGCGCGACGAGGACCAGCCGTCCGTACCCGCGCAGTCGATCACCCGCGTAGGCGACCGTCCCGTCGCAGGCGGCGTGTACCGGCGTGCCTTTGGGGACCGGCAGATCGATGCCTTCGTGCGGGTGACCGTCGCGCACGCCAAACCCCGACGACAGCTGCGCGGCGACCGGCCAGCTCAAGACGCCACAGGACGAGGCCGAGGGCTGCTTGAGTGGCGCCTTTGCATCGCTGCGAAGGGATAGCACCGTAAACGATGAAGAGCGCTGTTCAGGTTGAATGCCGGATAAACACGATACACATAATAAACAAAATAACGACAATATCACGCCTTTACGCACTCGGTACTCCCTGACCGCCCCAGCCATATTTGCCGATCAGATCGACGAAGATGCACTGGGTCGACCACTCGACGTCGAAGCCCTCGTCTTTGCGGCGCACGACGGCCAGGCGCTGCTGGTCGTGCGGTCCAACAGGTGCAACCAAGCGCCCGCCGACCGAAAGCTGGTCGACCAGGAGCGGCGGAATCACCGGAGCGCCGGCGGCGACGACAATGGCATCGTACGGCGCGTGCGTGAGCCAACCGGCCGAGCCGTCGAAGCAGGCGACCTCGACGTTGCGATAGGCCAAGATCGCAAGCCGTCGCAGCGCCAGATCGGCCAGCTCACGCCGAACTTCGACGGCGTAGACGGAGCGCGCCAACTCGGCCAGGACCGCCGTCTGATACCCGGAGCCAGCACCCACTTCGAGCACACGCTCTTTGCCGTGCAGTGCGAGCAGCTGACACATGAGCGCCACCATGTAGGGCTGCGAGATGGTCTGTCCGCCGCCAATGGCCAGTGGCCGATCTTCGTAGGCGTGCTCCTGGAGGTCGTCGGGGACGAAGCGCTCGCGCTCGACGCGACCCATCGCCGACAACACACGCGCATCGACGATGTCGCGTGCGACCAGCTGGCCTTCGACCATGCGTGCGCGCTCGTCCGCCCGGTTCATTGCTTCGCCAGATCCCGCTCGAGTACGGCCTCGAAGCCTGTCAGCTGCCAGCTCGGCAAATGCGCCAAGAGCCCACCGTGCGTCAGGTCGAGCCCGAGCGGCGTCACCGAGGCCAATCCGCTATTGACGGCGTGGCCGTCGGTGCCGGGCTCCTCGCCGCCGGTCTCGGCGGGGCCGCCAATCCAGTAGTAGTTGCGGCCGCGGAGGTCGGCCCGTTCGTCGACGTGGGCCCGGTAAATACGCTCGCCCAGGCGCGTCCACTGATAGCCCGCGATCGGCCCGGCGGGAAAGTTGACGTTGAGCGCGGTGTGCGGCGGTAGCCCGCGCGCGAGGACGGCGTGGACCAGCGCGTGGACGAAGCGGGCCGCGTGCAAAAATACCGTCGGATCGTGGCGCATGCCGCGCACCGCCTGCATGGAAAACGCGATGGATGGGGCGCCGCGCAGCGCGCCTTCGACGGCGCCGGCCACGGTCCCCGAATAGAAAACGTCGGCACCCAAGTTCAGCCCGTGATTGATGCCCGAGACGACGACCGCGGGCTTGGGGTCGCATAGCTTGAGAAAGCCGAGGTACACGCAATCGGCCGGCGTGCCGTCGACGGCGTACCGATCTTCACCGACCACGTCACAGCGAAGTGGCCGGTCGAGGCTGAGCGCGTGACCCGAGGCCGACCGCTCGCGATCCGGGGCCACGACGACGACGCGCCCCAGGTCGCCGAGCGCGCCGGCCAAGGCCAGGATGCCTTGGGCGTCGACACCGTCGTCATTGCACACCAAAATCGTTGGCCTTACATCTGGGGCGGTCACCCCAACAATCTATGCCGCGGAGCACGGCGCGGCAAAAAGAGAGCGAAAGAGATGAAAAACAAGGTCATCGTGATCACCGGGGCGAGCGCCGGAATTGGGGCTGCCCTCGCGCAGCTCGTCGGTGGCAAAGAGGGGCGGCCGGTGCTGGTGGCGCGACGGCCCGACGAGCTCAAACGCGTGGCGGCCGGCGCCGGTCCGCACGCGACGATTGTCGTTGCGGACGTGACGGTTCGCTCCGAGGTCGAGCGGGTCTTGACCGAGGCGGTGGCGGCCCACGGCCACGTTGACGTGTGGGTCAACAACGCTGGGCGCGGCATCACCAAGCTGGTCAGCGCGCTCGACGACGACGACTTCGACGAGATGATGCGGGTCAACGTCAAGTCTGCGCTGTACGGCATGCAGGTCGCGCTGGCGCATTTTCGCGGACGCGGACGCGGCCACATCATTAATATTTCGTCGATGCTGGGGCGCGTGCCCTACGTGCCGATTCGCTCGGCCTATAGCGCATCCAAGCACGCGCTCAACGCGCTGACCGCGAATTTGCGTATGGAGCTGGCCGGGGTTTTGCCCGACGTGCATGTCTCGACGGTGCTGCCCGGCCCGGTGGCCACCGAGTTCGGCGTCAATGCGCGCGGCGGCGGACCCGACTCGCGCGGCATGGCAGGTGCGCAAACCGCCGAGGAGGTTGCGGCCGTGATTGCCTCGGTGATCGACGAGCCGCGGGCCGACGTCTACACCCAGGCCGAATTCCGCGGTCGCGCCGCGCGCTACTACGGCGCCGAGGACATGGCCGCGGTCGAGGCCGGCTTTCCGCGCCCGCCCGCGCGATAACCGGATGACCAAAAACTAAAAAGGACCGACGCCCGATGTGGCGACGGTCCCTTTTTTGTCGGGGCGACTGGATTCGAACCAGCGACCCCCAGTCCCCCAGACTGGTGCGCTAACCAGGCTGCGCCACGCCCCGATTTGAGACGCCCGCGTAGTACTACATCCGCCCATCCTCGTCGAGGATCTTTTCGAGGTCGGCCAAAAGCTCGCGAATCCCGTCGACCAGCTGGCGCGTCGCGGCGCTCGACGGCGCGGCGTCTTTACTGGCCAGCTCCTTGAGGCGCCGCTTGGCGCCATCGATGCGGTACCCCTCGTCATGCAAAAGCTGCTTGATGGTCAGCACCAACTCGACGTCGCGCCGGCGATAGCGACGCTGACCGGCGCGCGTCTTCTCTGGACGGATGGCCGAGAACTCGCTCTCCCAGTAGCGCAGCACGTACGGCTCGACCGCCGCGAGCGCCGCGACCTCACCAATCTTGAAGTACGGCTTGTCGGGAATGTCGACGACGGCCACAGGTCAGGAACGCTTCATCGCTTAACGGGGGCCAGGCGCGACAGCTATCCGTTGAGCGCGGTCTTGAGCACTTGGCTCGGCTTGAAGGTCAAGACGCGGCGCGCGCTGATCGTGATCTCGTCGCCGGTCTGCGGGTTGCGACCGACGCGCGCCTTTTTGTCGCGCACCACGAAATTGCCAAAGCCGGAGATTTTGATCTTCTCGCCACGCTCCAGCGTCTCTTTGATGAGGTCGAACACGGTCTCGACGACATCCGCGGACTCCTTCTTGGAGAAGCCGCCGACCTTCTCGTAGACATTCTCGATGATGTCGGCCTTGGTCATCGTGCGTCGTTCAGACATGCGCGCTCCCCCCAATCTTGTGTCGCTCAAAACCGAAGAGCCGTCAACCGGTCAAACCGTCGGCGGCCCACCCCTTTTTTGCTACCGCGGCGAAAGCGCGAGCTCGGTGACCAGCGCGTTGCACAGCGCTTCGTGCGCCTTTTTGACCTCGTCGTCGGTGAGCGTGCGCTCCGCGTGGCGATAGGTGAAGGACCACAGCATCCCCTTTTTTCCGTCGGGCACGCGGCCGGGCTCGCGATAGTCCTCGACCACGCGATGGGCGACGCATAAGGGGTCGCGCAGCCGGTCGATGGCCTCGGCGATGCTCCGCGACGAGACGTGAATGTCGACGAAAAACGATAGGTCGCGCAGCACGTGTGGAAAGCGGGGCAGTTCGCCGATCGTCGTGGGTCGCGAATGTCCAAGCGTCGTCAGGTCGATCTCGGCGACCAGGGCGCGACCGACCAGCCCGGCGCGTCTGCTGATCTCAGGATGCAGCTCGCCCAGCGCTCCGACCACACGCGACGGCGATTTTCCGTCGACGAACAGAATTTCGCTCTGCACTCCGGGGTGCAGGTAACGCAAACGTTTGTCGGCATGCTGCGGTGCAGCAAAATCGACCCCCAGGCCCCAGCCGGCAAACAGCTCTTCGACCACACCACGGGCGTCGAAGACATCGAGTGGAGCCCCGGGCTTGAGCCAACCATCTTGCCCGCCGCTGAGCACCAGCGCGACATGGATGCGCTCGTCGGGCAGAGTGTCCGGCCCGCGCCCCAAGAAGACCTCGCCGACTTCGAAGGCGCGCACGTCTTTGGTGCCGCGACCGTGGTTGCGGGCCAAGGACGCGACCAGCCCCGGAAGCAGCGTCGTGCGCATGACGGACTGCTCTTCGCCGAATGGATTGGCCAACGTGACGCGCACCTCGGTGCGGTCGTCGAACGGGTCGAGCTCGCGCGGGCCGATGAAGCCGTAGCTGATCTGCTCGTCGAGCCCAAGCGCGCACAGGAGCGTGCGCGCGGCTTCGGCACGGGCGACGACCGGCTCGGAATCGAGGCGCGGCGCATCGAGGAGCGGCGGCAGAGTGGTCGGAATTCGGTCGTACCCGTAGACGCGCGCCACCTCTTCGATGAGGTCGACCTCGCGGGTCAAATCGGCCCGATACGTTGGAATCTGCACCGACAAGAGCTCGCTCGTGACCTCCGCTTTGAACCCCAGTCGCCCGAGCAGCTCGGCCTGCTCTTGAGCCGACAGCGACACGCCCAGGAGCTGCACCGTGCGCGACGGCCGCAACGTAACGGTGGTCGGCAAGAACGGTCCGCCGTGCTCGTGAACGGCGCGCCGCGTGCCGCCGGCCCAGGCCACCAGGAGATCGGCCGCGCGCTCGGCGGCGTGTCGCGTGGCGCCGGGATCGACGCCGCGCTCAAAACGCAGGGACGCTTCGGTGCGCATGCCGAGGCGACGCGCAGTGCGCCGGACGCGCCGGCTCTCGAACCACGCCGCCTCGACGATGACGTTGCTGGTCGTTAAGGAGACCTGACTGGACTGCCCGCCCATCACGCCCGCCAGGCCGAGCGGGCGTGTGCGGTCTGCGTTGATCAGGTCGTCGCCATCGAGCACGCGGGTCTGGCCGTCGAGCGTCACCAAGCTCTCGCCCTCTTCGGCCCGGCGCACGATGAGCCCACCATCGACGTGCGCGCGATCGAACGCGTGCAGCGGCTGGCCGGTTTCGAGCAGCACCCAGCTGGTCACGTCGACGACATTGGAGATCGGCCGTACGCCGAGCGCGGCCAGCCGCAGCCGTCGCGCCAGCGGCGACGGGCAGACGGTCACGCCATCGACGAACGCGGCCACATAGCTGCGGCACGCCGGATCGCGGATTTCAATGATGTGGTCGTCGGCCACCACCGGCGACGGCGAAACCTCGGGCAGGGTCAATCGTCCGTTGCACAGCGCTGCCACTTCGCGCGCCACGCCGATGTGGCCCAGACAGTCGGCGCGGTTGGGCGTGACGTTGAGCTCCCAGATCTCGTCGGGCAGACCGAGCAAAAGGGCGGCGTCTTGACCGGGCTCGGCCACGTCTTGGCCCCCGAGCACCACGATGCCGGCGTGCGCGTCCGACAGGCCGAGCTCGTCCTCTGCGCACAGCATGCCGGGCGAAGCGATGCCGCGCACCTCTTTGACCGCCAGCTCAAACCAGCCGCCTTTGCCGTCGGGCAGCTTGGCGCCGGGCTTGGCCCACAGGACGCGCGCACCGGGCCCCGGCTCGGGCACATTGGTCGCGCCGCATACCACTTGCGTCACCTCGGCGCCGTCCCACACGTCGACCAGGGTCAGCTTCTGCGCCTGCGGGTGGGGCCGCTTGGCGCGCACCTCGGCGACAACGACGCCCGAAAAGCCACCCAGCACCGTACGCCCCTCGACCTCGAAGCCGCCGTGCGTGAGCGCGTGCGCAATCTCGTCGCTGCTCCGATCGGTGTCCACCAGCTCGCGCAGCCAGCGCAACGAGAACTTCATGATTCGCCGCTCGATCCCGCGCCGAGACTCGGGGGAAACTGGCCGACAAAACGCGTGTCGCCGTCGAACAGCTGTTTGATGTCGCGGATGTCGTAGCGCAGCATCGCCATGCGATCGATGCCCCAGCCGAAGGCGAAGCCGCTCCACTCCTCGGAGTCGTAGCCGACGTGTCGGAACACCTCGGGGTCGACCATGCCGGCGCCGCCGATCTCGATCCACCCCGACCCTTTGCACGTGCGGCAGCCGGTGCCGCCGCAAAACACGCAGGCGAAGTCGATCTCGGCCGACGGCTCGGTAAACGGAAAAAACGAGGGACGCAACCGGACGCTCACTTTTTGGCCAAAAAACTCCTTGGCAAAGTAGAGCAAAATACCCTTCAAATCCGAAAAACGAACATTTCGATCGACGACCAACCCCTCGACCTGCGTAAACATCGGCGAGTGCGTCGTGTCGTCGTCCTTCCGGTACACCACGCCGGGCGCGATCAGCCGAATCGGCGGCGGCTCCGCCAGCATCGTTCGGATCTGCACCGAGGAGATGTGCGTGCGCAGGAGCTGGTCGGGCGCGCCGGCAATGTAAAAAGTGTCCTGCATGTCGCGCGCAGGATGGTCCTTGGGAATGGCCAGCGCTTCGAAGTTGTGAAAATCGGTCTCCACCTGCGGCCCACGCTTCACGGCGAAACC
>JBBQIO010000021.1:0-13702 GCA_038325015.1 Polyangia bacterium | reverse complement strand
TGGGACAGCGCGACGGCGTCCTCCGGGCCCTGGTGGCCCATCCGCGCTGGGTCGAGCGGCAACGCGAAATCAGCGCTCGCCAGCGGACGCTCGAGGCACGTGGCTTCGTGGTGGACGCCGCACCGTGTGCCTACTTCGAAGCGGGCGATCTAGCCCTCTTGCCGAACGGCCGATCAGCGTTCATGGGCCATGGCTTTCGCAGCCAGCGTGGTGCCGAACGGGCCATCGAGCGCCATTTGGATGGCCCGGTTTATCCGCTGGAGCTGATCGATCCACATCTGTTTCACCTCGATCTTGCGCTGACCGTCTTGAGCGATGGGACGGCCCTTTTTTGCCGCGAGGCATTTGCGCCCGTTGCGCTGCACACCCTCGAAGCCGCGCCCGGCATCGAGCGGGTGCGCATGATTCCCTTGGACGAAGCGCTGGCCTTTTGCCTGAACTTCGTCGAAGTCGGCAACACCGTCGTCGCCGCGAGCAGCGGCCCGGTGACCAGCGCGGTCCTGGCCGAGCGCGGCATGTCGCTGTCGGTCGTCGACCTGAGTGAGTTTCACCGCGCTGGCGGCAGCGCAGCGTGCCTGAGCAGTCGTGTGCATACGGACTCCCGCGCATCGGTGTCGGAGTCGGCGCCGGTCCGCGCCAGCTCGGCGGTGGCTTAAATGACACGGACGTCCAATCTCGGCGTTTTTCTGCCTCTGCTCTTGGCGCTCGCCGGCGGCTGCGCGCGACCGACCGATACGCGACCTTATGTCGCGACGCTGCAGCTCAGCGGCGTGCGCTTGGTGAACGCGCGCGAGTTGACCCATGGGCTCGCCATGCGGCCGCTGCGCTGGTGCGAGCCTGGCCCGCATCGGGCATTCGACCAGCTCGAGCTCGACCGCGACCGCACGCGCGTGCAGCGCTTTTACGAGACCAAAGGGTACTACGCGACCAAGGTCATTCACTCCGAGGGCAAGCCGCGCACAGGCTCGCTCGCGGTCGATGTCCTGCTCGGGGTCGAGGAGGGTCCGCCGACGCTGATTGGCGACGTGAGTGTGTTTGGCATCGACGGTCTCGACGACAAGACCCGCAAGCAGGTGCAGCAATACCAGCTCGGTCTGCAGCGCGGGCAGGTCTTTCACCACGACGACTATCTGAAATTCAAAGCCAGCTTGACCAAGCAGCTCAAGAAGCATGGCTACGGCGACACGGTGATCGAGGGCGTGGTCGACATCGTGCCGCAAACCAATCTGGCGAACATCACCATTCGATTGCATGCGCACGGCGCCACGACGCCGTCGCCCAGTCCAGTCACCCAAGCGGAGCCGACCCCATGACCGTTTCGTCCTCTGCGCCACCGCAGTCGAAGCTCAAACGCGTGCTGCGAATCATCGCCTACGTGATCTTGGCGACGCTCGTGCTGATCACCAACGTCGTCGTCGGTGCGGTGCTTTATCTGGGTACCAACCGCGCGCGCGAGCAGGTGCTGCACTTCGGCCTTAAGAAGCTCGGCCCCACTTTTCCCGGCGGCGTCGAGCTCGGTAGCTCAGAGGGCAATCTCTTGCGCGGCCTCGTGTTCCACAACCTGATCCTGCGCGATCTCGACGGCCGCCCTGCTGTAATGGTCGATCGCGTCGAAGTGAAGTACTCGCTGCTCGCGCTGCTAATGACGCGCGTGCAAGTCGACCTAGTGAAGGTCGATGGGGCGACGATCATCTCGCAGCCGCTCGAAGACGGGCGCGACAATCTGTCGACGATGGCCGACGTCAAGCTGCCCCATCCTTTTCATCCTCCCAAAGTGCTGCCCATCTCGGCGGCGCTGGCCGAGCTCGAGCTCCATGCGCGCTTCGTAAAGCTGCCCGCCGATGTCGACCTCGCGCACGCGCCCAAGGACTCAGACCTTCGCGCGACCGTGCGGGCACAAGTGCAGCTCAGCCACGGCATGGTGGCCTCGATTGACCAGCTCAGCGTCGATGTTCAGACCCCGGCGCAGGCTCGGGTCACCGTTCAAGGCGGCGTACACATCGCCGACAAGATGGCTTTTCATCACGTCAATCTGCGCGTCGTGGGCGACACCACCGCGCTGCGCCGGCGCGTCGAAAAGCTCGAGCTGTCGGGGCCGGTCACGATAGCCGCCACGGCGGATGGACCGATCGACGACCTGGTGAGCGCGCTCGCTGTCGACACCCATTCGCCGCGCGTGCACTTGCGCGCCGACGCTCATCTGTTCGCGCAGCGCGTGCAGCTGCATCGGCTGGCGCTGACCTCTCCGTTTGCCAACGTGGACGCCAGTGGCGTTTACCATTTTGACCAAACGGGTGAAGGCAAGCTGCACGTCGATGCGTCCGATCTGCGACCGCTCGCCCTATTCGGGGCGCCCAAGCTCGCCGGGTCGGTCAAACTCGACGCCAAGGCCAAGCGCGACCAGCAGCTGACGGCCGAAGTCGACGGCTTGGTACGCAACTTCCGCATCGAAAATGATCGCATCGGCCAGGTCGACATCAAGGCCAACGTCGCCGGGCTGAACGGGCATGCCAAAGTGCAAGCGACCGATCTGTCGTTGGGCGGCACGCAGCTGCGCATCGTGACCATCGGCGCGGATGGGGGAGCCAAAGGTCTCAAGGTGGCCGTCGATGGCCATGGCCCCGAGGGCGTCGATCTGTCGCTCGCCGTGTCGGCGATGCCCCGGATGGTCAAAAATCAGCTACTCGGATTCGAAGCGACGATCGAGCGCGTTCGCCTGCGCGCCGGCGGTAGCCCGTGGCAAGAGGATCACCCGGCGCACGTGAGCGCTGACTTCGGCACGGGCACGTATGCGCTCAGCGCGCTCGGGCTCAACAACCACTCCCAGCACCTCGCCGCCGAAGGGCGAATGATGGGCAAGACGATTGAACAGGCGCAGGTCGAGCTCAAGCACTTCGACCTCAGTCAGCTCACTGCGCTGCTCTCGCCCGGCCACGTGCTGCCGCACAGCGATCTAGGGGCGCAGCTCGAAGCGCACGGCAGCACCGACGCTCCGGTCGCCACCGCCAAATTCGAAGGCACCGCCGACGGCCGCGGCCAGCACGACCTGATTCACTTCACCACCAAAGGCGAAGGGCACTTGGAGGCCGGTCGCCTTCAGGCCAAGGCCGGCGTGACCATCGGTGGACAGAAGGCCGAGGTGAAGCTCGACATGCCGCTGCCACTCAAGCCCCATCAGCCGATCAGCGCGGACTTCGATGCGTCGGTGCTGCTCAACCCGTGGTTTGCCGACCTGCTGGTGCCCAAGGCGGTCAGCTCGCAACCGATCTTGCTGTACAGCCTAGGCGCCAAGGTCACGGCCAAGGGCGCGCTCAGCGGCACCACGTCGGATCCGAAGATCAATTTGGTCGCCCACGTCGCGCGCTGGGGCGCAGCCAATTCGCACGGCGATTTCGGGCTCTCCGTGGACTATGAAAAGCGCAAGCTCGCGGCGTCGAGCACGCTGACCTTGTCGTCGCTGCCGCTGGGCGGTGGCCAGGCGGCCGGCGAGATCCAGGCGACCGCCGAGCTGCCGGTCAATCTGGCGCCGGCATTGAGTGGCGAATCGGGGACGTTGTTCGACCGTACCGCCGAGTGGCGTGGCTCGCTCAACTTCCGTCATGTCGATATCGACCGTCTGCCATTTGAGGCCGTCGCCATCTTGCCGTTCATCAGCCATGGCAAAGTCGATTCGACGATTCTTCTGTCGGGTAGCGCGGCGCACCCCAAGGCCGGCATGAAGCTGGATGCTTCCGGGTTGGCCGTGAGCGGCGTAACTGGAGTTGCCATCAGCGGCGTCGCGAATCTCGACGGCCCTGTCACGCGGGGCGATTTCGTCGTCGCGGTGCGCGGCGATCAGCTGCTCCATGCCCAGGGCGTCGTTGGATCGAGCGAGCTGCGGTCGCTGCATTGGGCGACGGCGCCGTTGGCGATCACCGTAGACGCGGCCAGCTTCGATCTGGCTCGCATGCAGCTTCTCAAAGAGGTGTCCGGCATGGCGCACGGCTCGGCAAAAATCACCGGCAATGTCGCCCATCCCCTCATCGAAGCGACCGCCAGCGTCGACAATCTCAAGTCCGGACGAACGTCGTTCAACAAGGTGCAGTTGTCGACCAGCGTCAAAGAGGGGCAAGTAGTCGCCAATTTTGCCGCCACGGAAACCAATGGCTCATCGCTGTCGGCGCATGCGGAGGTGCCGCTCGCCGGCGGGGCCCTGGCTGGATCGATCGACGCGTCGCACTTTTTGGTCGATATCCAAAGCGAGCTGCTGCCGCGGCTGCGCGCCGTCAACGGGGAGCTCGATGGCAAGCTGCGCGTCGGTGGCACCGCCGAGCGGCCTGAGCTGAGCGGCAAGCTGCGCCTAGCGCGCGGGCAGCTGGTGCTGGCATCGACGGCCATTACCTATCGCGACTTGGTCGCCGATTTGAGCTTCGACTCCAATGGCATTTCCGTCGACGGGTTGAAGATGAATGCCGGGAGCAACGGGTCGCTCAGCGGACAGGGACGGTTGACCATTCGCGATCTGCGAGCCGACACGTTGCAGGGCGCGCTGCAGATGAAACAGGTGCCGCTGCAGTGGGACACCACCAGCGGTCTGGTCGACGGAAAGGCGACGCTCGACGGCAAACGCGACCACAAAAAAGGCGGCTTCGATCTTGCGGTCAAGCTCGACCAAGCACGCGTCGATTTGCTCGACGATCATGGCACCAAAGGTTTGATCGGCATGCCGCAGCTCGAGGACATCAAGGTCGGCAAAGCCAAGCCGGAGCCGGTGAGTGGGCCGATCGAAAAACCCAAGACCGCGCCGCACGACGGCAAATACAGCACGCTGGCCATCAGCGGTCCGCTCGTCGTCCACGGTACGGAGCTCGACGCGACGATCCAGACCGATGTGCGTATCGATCTCGCCAGCGATATTCCCACCGCCGATGGGACGCTGACCTTCGCGCCGCACGGCGTCGCTCGTCTGTTTGGTCAGCAATACGACCTCGAGCGGGGTCGAGTCGGCTTCGGAAATATCGCGCAGCCGGACCTCGCGATCCGACTGTCGCGAGCGGTTCCACGCGCGCGCATCGGCGTCGACCTCGCCGGATCCGTTCGTCAGCCGACGACGACGTTTTGGTCGGCACCGACGGCATACGCACCGGGGCAGGTGGCCGCGCTCATCACTGGGCAGCCCGGCGGCGACACTAAAGTCGACAAGGAGGGCCTCGACCACAAGGCCACCGGCCCGCTTTCCCATCTCATCGCGCTCGCCCTGCGCCAAAGCCACCCGGCGACCAAGGTCGTCGACGTCACCAAGCCGCAACCGGCACCGACTGCGCCGAAGCAGTAGCACCTCGACACTGCCGGACTCGAACCCTCAACTCACCCGGACGACGGAGTGGACATGGCTTTCGTCAGCCCGAAGTCCGGCGTCATCGTCTCGTTATCACGCGTCCGCTCGCAGATTTCGTGCGCCCGCTCTACTCGGATCGCTGGTAAAGAGCACGCATGAACGTCAACGCATGGGGCACGACCGCAGCCAACGCCGCACTCGGTCCGATGAGAATCGAACGCCGTGAAGTGGGCGCCAACGACGTACAGATCGAAGTGCTGTTCGCCGGCATCTGCCATTCGGACATTCACCAGGCGCGCAGCGAGTGGGGCGCCGCGCTTTACCCCATGGTGCCGGGCCACGAGATTGTCGGCCGCGTGTTGCAGGTCGGCGCCAACGTAAAGCGCTTTTCGGTTGGCGATATCGCCGGTGTGGGCTGCATGGTCGATTCGTGCCGGACCTGCACACCCTGCCAAGGCGGTGATGAGCAGTTCTGCGAGTCGACTCCGGCGTTCACCTACAACTCGACCGAGATGGACCGAAAGACGCCGACGTTCGGCGGCTACAGCTCGCACATCGTGGTGACCGAGCACTTCTTAGCCAAGGTTCCCGCCGGCATCGAGCTGCACGCCGCGGCGCCGCTCTTGTGCGCCGGCATCACCACGTATTCGCCGCTGCGGCAGTGGAATTGCAAACCCGGCGACCGCGTCGGAGTCGTCGGCCTGGGCGGCCTCGGCCACATGGCGGTCAAGCTGGCCGCGGCTATGGGCGCCGAGGTCACGATGCTCAGCACCTCGCCTGGCAAAGAGGTCGACGCCAAGCGATTGGGCGCCTCCCACTTCGAGCTCACCACCGAACCGAGCACATTCAGAAAGCTGCGCAGCCACTTCAACCTGCTTATCGACACCGTGTCGGCGCAGCACGACTTTGACCCCTACTTGAGGATGCTCAAGCCGTACGGCGCGCTGGCCCTGGTCGGCGCCCCGCCCAAGCCGATGTCGGTCTCGGCATTCGCGCTGATCGGCGGAAACGTACGTCTGGCGGGCTCGTCCATCGGCGGCATGCGCGAGACGCAAGAGATGCTCGACTTTTGCGCCAAGCATCACATCGGCAGCGACGTCGAAGTGATTCCGGCGGAGCAGATCAACCTGGCCTACGAACGCATGTTGAAGAACGACGTCCGCTACCGCTTCGTCATCGACTCGAAAACGTTGGCCGCCTGAGCGCTGCGTCAGAGGTACGACTCCGTCGTCGCGGTGGGCACGCTCGCGAGTCGTCTCTCAAATCCCATCTTCTCAATTTGCAACGTTTGCCGGGGCGCGTTTTGCAGGTTGCTAGCGAGCCTGACCGTCGACCGGCATGGTGCGCAGCGGGGCTCGGGGTTCGGTGCCGGCACGCTTCATGCTCAGGCTGCCCTCCATGGGCGCACGTGAGTCGAGCTTCGTTCGTGTCGGTCTGATCATTTGGCTGCTCATGGCTGC
The DNA here is from genome assembly GCA_038325015.1 of Polyangia bacterium. Lineage (GTDB taxonomy): Bacteria > Myxococcota_A > Polyangia > Palsa-1104 > Palsa-1104 > JBBQIO01. Next base: position 6,925 of record JBBQIO010000021.1, on the reverse strand, counting down.
CGCTCACGCCGAAGCAGCCTCGCAAGACCCCGATCCAGATGGCTCCTCTTCGCCGACCGACGGGAGCGCGCTCTCGGCGCTGGTTGCGCAGAATCGCCAGCTGCTCGACCGTATGCAGGCCTTCGAACGCGAGATGAGCACCATGCGCGCGCAGGTCGCCGCAATGCAGGCGATCCAGACCAAGTCGATTCCCGAGCCGACCAAGCCGGGCGAGCCCTTCGCCTGGGGCGATTTTTCGTGGCTCAACGGCGGCTCACGGCAGACCTCGCGACTGCTCGACACCAAGTACTTCACACCGCAGCTCGATGTCGATGTGAATTACGCCTACTCCTTCAACAACCCGGTCGATCACACGATTGTCGGCTCGACCGCCACCTTTCGCTCCAACGAGCTCGAGCTGTCGTTCCTGGGCGTCGGCGGCGACATTCACGTTGGCGGCGTTCGTGGCCGGCTGTTTTTTCAATTTGGCGAGCGCGCGGTCGGCGTGCCGCGCAACGACGGGACCATCAATCATGGCCAATACGACCTGCTGGCGGCGATGCGCTATTTGAGCGAGGCCTATGCCGGCTACCACTGGAACAAGCTGCACGGAATCAACCTCGACATCGGCCTGTTCTTTTCGTACGTCGGTCTTTTTTCGTATACCCAATTCGAGAACTGGGGATATCAGGCGTCATTCACGTCGGACAATACTCCCTGGTTCTTCAATGGCGCGCGGCTGCAAATCTTCCCAAGCGACCGACTCAAGGTCGAACTCTGGCTAATCAATGGCTGGCAGACGTACGGAAAATTCAATGAGCTACCCGGAGTTGGCTATCAGATTTTTTATGCGCCCAGCGAATCGACCAAGATCGTATTCAACGGCTACCTGGGAACGGATACTCAGGACCATCCGGGGCGAGTCCGCTTCCACAGCGACAACAGCTATCTGCGTCGCTATTACAATAAGCCCGGAGCGAACGGGCTGAGCCGAGCCGCGCTATCCGCCACATTCGACTTCGGGTTTGAACAGGGTGATGGGGTGGCGGCCTTCACCGGAAATGGCAAGGAGGGTAGCTGCACAAAGGCCACTCCCTGCGAACAGGACTTCATCAGCGGCATGATCTACAACAACCTGTGGTTCTGGCAGAACCGCCTGAGCTGGATGGTCGGCGGCGGCTTCATTCACAACCCGGGTCGCTATCTGGTCCTGGTTCCGGCGGGGGCGGCGTCGACGTTTTTCGATACCAACTCGGGAACCAAGTTCGACGGCTGGGACGTCTCGACCAATTTCAGTTACTACCCGACCGATTACATCACGTTTCGGCTGGAGAGCTCGTACCACCACGCTAGCGTGCCCTACTACTCTGGTCGCGGCGGCGTGACCGGGCCCGATGGTTACAAATGTGGAGGTCTCTACAGCGCCGACGGCGCCAGCACGACCTGCAACCCGCCCGGATGGACGCCCGATCTGGTCAAGGCCGAGGAGAAGCTCATCCTGGCCGTCCTATTCCGCATTTGAGGAGTTTGAAATGAAACGACTCATACGAATGATCGGCAAGGTCGGAATTTTGACGCTCTTCATTGGCCCCATCGGCTTCATTGGCTTTATCGGCATTGGTTGCGATGCCGGAGACGGGCAACGCTGCAACCCACTGGCGTATTCCACCAGCGGCACCGCTGGCAACTGCGGCTCCGGGCGCTCGTGCGTCTACCCGACCGCGCCCAATTGTGGTGTTGCGTACTGCTGCACAACGGACGTGGACGGGTTGGTCATCGACAAAAGCCCTAGCTGTCAGCCGGATCCCGCCCTCGCGAGCGTCTGCATGCTCGACCTGGGCACCGGGATACCGGATGCCGGAACGAGCGACTGACCGATTGACGCCGAACCAGTCGAAGTCCCGCTATAGTCGCGCTCATGCTCTCCGTCCCGAGCTGGGATACCGAGCGGCTCTCCCGCGCGTGGAACGGCGCGACGCCGTTTCCCCACCTGATCGTCGATCGTTTTCTGGCGCCAGCGCCCTTCGAGCAGCTGCGGACGGCGACGACTGAGGAGCGGCTCTATCCCCAATACGACGAGCTCTATCAACTCAAAGGCAGCCTCGAGCCGCCGATGAATTCGACCGTGCGCGCGTTCGCCGAGCAGCTCTCTGGCGAGCCAATGCGCGCGGCGCTGCGGGCGATCACGGGCCTAGCGACGTCGCGCGTTTCACTGCGCGCCTATCAATATGATCGCGGCGACTATCTTTTGCCCCATACCGACTGGCGCGAAGCAGAAACGCGGCTGATCGCCTTTGCCTACTATCTCGATACCACCGATGTCGGCGGAGCTTCGCTGCGGGGCGGCGCTCTGGAGCTCTACGAATGCGAGCGAGACAAGGGACAGCTCAGCCGCACCCAGCTCGCCCGTTCGATTGCAGCGCGGCGCAATCGTATTGCTCTCTTCGCCGTCACGCCGCTCGCGCTCCACCGTGTCACGGAGGTGACGCGCGGCTCACGTCTTTCGCTCGCCGGCTGGTTCATCAAGTGAACCGCTCTGCCCTGCAGCTCGAAGCCCCCTTCAGGCAGCGCGAGCTCGCGGCCGCTCTGCGTCCGCGTTTTGCCAGGGTCGCCCGCACGCCCTCTCGCTACCCAATGCGCTCTCGCCGAGTTCGATCGTGCGTCTGCGGCAGCTCGCGCGCAGCCACCTGTCAGCGCAAACATTGGCCGATCGCGGTCAGTACCATTTCATGGATTTAGTTGAGACCTCGATCATCGAGCGCAAAAGTATCTCCGCGCCGTTGCTCGACGAGCTACGGCAGTTTGCGGCAGCCGTTGGCGGACTGGAGCTGGCGCCTCCAGCGGCGCGAATCGTCTTCTTGCGTCGCGGCGACTACGCCTTGCGCCTCGACGATGCGCTCTTACGCACGGGTCCGCGAGCCCTCGAAGTGTCGCTCGATCTCTCGCCCTCCGCCGGCGATCCAGCCTCGGTCGTCTACAGCGAAGAGGTGTTGACGCACCATCCGATTGCTCAGCTCCCGGGCCAGATTTCCGTCGTGGAGCGGGGCCCGATGAGCACTCGATGCGACCGCTGTCGCAGCTGCTTGATGGGCCGCGGCGAATTCGTTCTTTTGCGCGCGACGTTCCCGGTGGCGGGCATACCCTGACGCAATGGCCGAACCCAGATTCGTAAGCGAGCTGTTCGTGGATCGGCCGCAACGGTGGGGGTTGCGCGGCGATCCTCCTCTATGGGATGCGCTCCTGCAGCATTTCGCCGGGATCACGATTCCGTGCAGCGCCGCGGATCTGAGCGCACTCGTCGAGGCGGCCTTCGAATCGCTCACCCAGCACGCGATCGCAGAGACGCAGCCCTTCTACATCGAGAAATACGCGCGCGGCGGGATGTCGAACGGAATGGTGTCGCCCGAGTTTTGGCGGCAGCACGGGCTGCCCCTGATCTTGGCGCGCCAAGGTCGGGCTCTCGCGAGCCGATTCTGGTAAGATATTATCTTTTTATCCGGCGGGAAATTAACTTTACTCTGAGATAGATACAATCCATATATCTAGTCATGCTGTTTGCGACACCTACGCTCCTTGACCAAGAGCTAGAAATCATACATAAAATCAGTGATTTAAGAGAGCATCTCGGGTATGCGACGCGCACTCCGGCCCGGCGCTGGAGAGGAATGCTGGCGCGGAATTCGCTCGCCCGAGCGATCAGAGGCTCCAACAGCATCGAGGGCTACAACGTCACCGTGGACGACGCGATTGCCGCAGTCGAGGGCGAGCCGCCATTGGATGCAGCCGCGGAGACATGGGAAGCGATCATCGGGTACCGCGAGGCCATGACGTACATCCTGCAGCTCGTGGACGATCCTCACTTCTCATATTCGGCGGGTTTCATCCGCGGATTGCACTACATGCTTCTCAAGTACGACTTGCCGAAGCATCCGGGTCGGTGGCGTCTCGGGCCGATCTACGTGCACAACGATGAGCGTGACGAGCGGGTCTATGAAGGGCCGCCGGCCGAGCTGATACCGGAGCTCGTAGAAGAGCTCATCACCGAGCTCAACCGACCACAAGACGATGTGCCGTGCATCCTGCGCGCCGCGATGGCCCACCTCAATCTCGTCATGATCCACCCGTTCGCAGACGGTAATGGGCGGATGGCGCGCTGTCTTCAAGCACTGGTGATCGCGCGCGATGGAAACCGAGAGCCGACGTTTTGCAGCATCGAGGAGTACCTGGGGCAGAACGTCGCCGCGTACTACCAAGCTCTCGCCGTGGCCGGAGGAGGTGCTTGGAACCCCGAACGAGATACTCGCCCATGGGTTCGTTTTTGCCTGACCGCATATTACCGACAGGCGATGACTGAACTTCACCGCACGACACAGCTGCACGAGATCTGGAATGCTGTTGAGACAGAAACAGCAAAGCGGCACCTACCCGAACGGGTAATTGCTCCGCTCGTCGATGCGTCAATGCGTCGACGCCTCCGCAATGGCAGCTATCGCAAGCTGACGGATGTCAGCGACGCAATGGCGAGCAAGGACCTCAAGTTGCTGGTCGATGAGGGGCTGCTTCAACCTTTTGGCGAAAGACGCGGACGCTTCTATCGGGCATCGGAGCGGCTCATGGGAGTCGTCGAGGGAATCAAAAAACCAATGCACGTCGAAGACCCGTTCGAAGAGCCTGGCCAGACGTTGCCGTTGCCGTTGCCGGGCATGTGAAAACTGCGAAGTGGCAGAGGACGCATGTGTAGCCCTTCGGGGCATTCGGCGGAAGGCCCAGCGCCACCGCACGCCGCCAGCAACCGGCAACGGCCCGGCAACGGCCAATATCGGAGCGGACGCCGACCCCTAAAACGACGAAGGGGACCACCCGGTCCCCCGTCGCTGCTGAACTTCCGTGAAAGTTGTGGGCCCAGAAAGAGTCGAACTTTCAACAAACGGATTAAGAGTCCGCTGCTCTGCCAGTTGAGCTATGGGCCCGATGAAGCTTGGTTGTTTCCCCGGTGCGCCCGGGGCGACTCGAACGCCCGACCTGCGGATTCGAAGTCCGATGCTCTATCCAATTGAGCTACGGGCGCGTCTGCCAAATTTCAAAGACGAGAGTGACTAACTCACCGGCGCCCCGCAAGTCAACGCCAAAGACAAACCTCACTCCGTCAGACGCAGAACAGCTCGGGCTGGCACTCCCAACGCTGGTCGGCCGTCGAATAGACGCAGATGTTCGCGCCATCGGGGAGCGACCTCTTGGCGCAGTCGCTGTCGTTGGTGCATTGGTCCGCTGACGTGTGGCAATAGTAGCCGCCCAGGCTGCCGCAGCCCTGGGGATAGGCCGACGGTGAGCAGTATCCTTTGGCGCCGCAGTCGGCGTCGACACGGCAGTTGCCGGCGACGCAGCTGTTGCCCGCATTGCCCAAAAACGGGCTGCCGCTGCAGGCGCACAGCGTGCCGCTGTGGCAGTCGCTGTCTTGCACGCACGTATCGTAAGTGCAGGAGCAGTTGGCCGGGCCGCCGCCGAATTCGACGCAGCGACCGTTGGTTCCGGCCGTGCAGGTTGCGCTGCTAGTGCAGTCGGCCTGTAACGGACAGTTCCCCGCCGCGGGGGACGGCGCTGGCGAGCAGGACGCGTCGACGGCGCGGTGATTGAGGGGAACGCCCGCTTCATGCGGGGTCCCGCCGCAGGCGGCGAGCAACATCGGAGACAGTGCTGCGAGCAGGCCTACGCTTATTTTCATCGCCCCAATCTAGCCGCTCGGGTCAACCCAGCGCTGCGACGCCCGTCACGGAAATCAGCCGTACTGAAATGCCGAGATGCGCGCGCCGCCGAACGTACCGTTGAAACGCAGCACGCCGCGATCGCTGCCGGCCGCGCCGGCGACCACCATGAGCGGCAAGAGGTGCTCTTCGCGCGGATGCGCCGCACGCGCCGAATCGCCGCTCCGCCACGCGATGAGCTTGCCCTCACGCTCCTCCGGCTCGGCCGTCGCCGCCTCTTTGAGCCAGGCATCGAAGCGGGCCGAATCGGCGCGCCCCTCGTCGCGGCCAAAGCCGCGCATGTTGTGATAGCTCATCCCGCTGCCGATGATCAGTACGCCTTCGTTGCGCAGCGGCTCGAGCGCGCGGCCCATGGCGAGGTGCTGCGCCGCATCGAGGCTGCTCAAAAGGGACAGCTGCACCGTCGGTATATCGGCATCGGGAAAGGCCACTTTGAGCGGCACGAACGTTCCGTGATCGAAGCCGCGCTCAGCGTCGGCGGCGGTCGCAAAGCCGGCGCCACGCAACAGGCCGCTGACGTGCTCGGCCAACACCGGATCGCCCGGCGCCGGCCACGTGATCTGATACGCCGCCGGGGGGAAGCCTAAATAGTCGTAGATCAACGGCGGGTGCGCGCCGTTCGTCACCGTCGCGACCGGCGCTTCCCAGTGCGCCGAGATGATCAGCAGCGCTTTGGGCTTGACCCCCAGCTCGCCGGGCAGGTCGGTAAGATAGCCGCGCAGCGCCGCCACCTCGTCGCGGTCGAACATGCGCGCATCGACGAACGGCCATGGCCCGCCGCCGTGGGGGATCGAAACCACCGGCAGGCGCGCGGCCAGCACGCTCGCTAAACCGCTTTGGGATCGAGATCGGCGAGCACGTCGGGGTCGAGGTCGACGTCGTCTTTGACTGGCAGCGGTAGGATTGGGCCGTCGTTGGTGCGCTCGCCGTCGACGGCGAACACCTTGACCGCGTCTTCGCGATGGCGACCCGGCGCGATGCGCAAAAGGATCGACAAGATGTTGCGGCGCAAATCCTCGATGCCCGTCGCCGCCGTCCCCGGGTCGACCAACTTGCCGACGAACGAGTCGTCCTTGCTATGCAGCACCAAGAGATAGCGCGGGTCGCTGCCGTCGAAATAGGCCTTGTCGCGCGGCGCGCAACTTCCCAGCTGGTCACGCATCTTGTTGTCGATGCGGAGGCCG
>JBBQIO010000020.1:0-13745 GCA_038325015.1 Polyangia bacterium | reverse complement strand
GCAAGGTCAGCGGCGTCAGCCCCGAGGCGATGGCCGTACTGTCCAACTATCGCTGGCCAGGCAATATCCGCGAGCTGGCCAACGTCGTCGAGCGCATGGTCGTGATGCGGCGTGGCGGGGGTACCATCGAGCTCTCGGATCTGCCAGCGCCGATCGGAGCGGCGGCGCTCGCGGCCAGCCCCAAGGGTCGCGCGCCCTCGGCGGAGCTGCCCGAAAGCGGTCTCGATTTGCGGGTCGCCGTCGCCGAATTCGAGGGCTCGCTCATCGATCAGGCGCTGTTGCGCACCGGTGGCAACCGCAACGCCGCCGCGCAGCTACTCGGGCTCAACCGCACGACCCTAGTTGAAAAGCTTCGGCGCCTGCCCCCCAAGTGAAGCTCTAAAGTTTGCGGCGCCGCCGCCGACGTCTCCGGTATGAGCACGATCGGCGCACTTACGACCAATAGTCTGGCCGGCCTCAGCGGCGTCACTTCCTGCGGCACGAAGCCCTGCGCGAAAGGGGCGGCCTCCGACGGAGATAGCGCGTCGGTGTCGGGCTTCGGCCAGTTCCTCAGCAAGAAGCAGGCGCGGGAGAAAACCAATCCCGGGCAAGCCAAGCAGGTGCTGACCGACATCGCCACCAAGCTGTCGGGGCAAGCGCTGCAGTCCTCCGGAACCGAGGCCGATAGGCTCAATCAGCTGGCCGCCAAGTTTCGCGATGCCGCACAGAGCGGCAACCTCGCGGCGCTGACTCCACCGCCGCCACCGGCAGGCGGCGCGACCCACGTGCACGCCGGCCACCATCACAGAGCCCTCGAAGGGTATCAAAACAATCAGGGGCAATCGCTGGTCGACATGATGAACAGCGTCCTGAGCACCGACACCGCTGCGGCCGCCGCGGCCCACACCGGCAGCCGCGCTTAAGCCATGTCGCGGATCGCAGCGATCGCATTCAACCCGGCTGCCGCACCGACGACAACGACCGTGCGCGGTGCCGTTGCGGCGGACTATCAAGACTGCGTGCTGCTGTTTCGCGAGCTCAACGACGCGCCGGTTCTGACTCGTTCGTCCTGGCTGCGCGAAATACTTCCGACCTCCTTGGTCGTCGAGGCGGACGGCCAACTCGTGGGGCACGTTTTCATGCAGCCGCTCGGCGAGACCGTCTTCATCAGCCATCTGGTCGTGACGAGCAGCGCACGGCGCCGCGGTATCGGTCGCGGCCTGTTGCAGACCGCGGCACGCGTCGCTCGCCGCGCCGGATTCAGCACCTGGGCACTCAACGTCGACGCAGCAAACGCGCCGGCCATTCGGCTCTACGAGTCGCTCGGGCTCGTGTACGCCTACGATTCGGTGATGTTGCAGATCGAGTGGACGCGTGCCCTCGACTGCGACCGCCCAGCCCTGACAGCGCGCACCATCGTGCCCGAAGACGACGCTCACGTCGGCGCCGAGCTCGCCATTTTGCCCGGGCTCTTTGCCGTCGCCCGCTCGCGACCCGACGCGGTGCTGACCATGATGCAAGACTCGAGTGGTCGAGTCGTCGCGGCGGCGGTGTTCGGGCCCGCTGGCTTCCCCGCGCTGCATCCGTTCCGCGTCGCCAAAACCGCGCCTATCGCGTCGGCGTTTGCGCTGCTTGCGGCGTTGCATCCCCATGCCGCCCCGGCCAGCGCCTTGACCACCATCGTCGTCGAGGGACACCCCGAGCTAACCACCGCGCTCCTCGCCGCAGGTGGCGTCACGCGAGTCCGCATGGAGCACTATCGCGGCGACCTGAACACTCTGCGGATTCGCTAGCCCAACCTGACCCCGCTAACCCGTTTCAGTCCTGAGATCTGGTCGATCTGGTCGATCTGGGTTGATCACATCTTTCAGCGGAACGAGCGGAGCATCGCGATGAGATTTTCGCAGATGACCTGGCCCCGTCCGCAATCATTGCCGTCGACGAGACGCACGTCCTCGAGGATATCGAGAGCGGCAATCACTTCATAGGCCGACCCAACGGCGATGTCGAAAAAGCGAGCGCGGTCGGCCCTGGTTGAGCGGCCGCAGCCTTCGAGGTAGTTGAGCGCGACTGAAGTGGCGGCACGTCGAAGTTGGTCGAGCAAGTACCCGTAGCCCGACCGGGTCGGTTCAATCGTGAGTGCGAAATTACTGAGCTGAAGCGGGCGCTGATAAATGCGTGTAGTTCGGTAAGTCATCGGACTCTCCTCGGAGACCGAGCGCCGGCCCCTCGAAGAGGGGTGGGCCGGCGCGCAGCGTCGAACGTGGGAGGAGCCGATGAGTCCTGTCGTGGCGGTGCGCTCCCTGGGGTCGCAGGATGGCGGCACTTTGTCGATCCGATCGATCCGATCGATCCGATCGATCCGGTCGATCTGGTCGACCTGGTCGATCTGGTCGACCTGGTCGATTACGCTGCGGACAGGGCGCGGTCGCGCCCTTGATGCTTTCCGGCGTAAAGCGCGGCGTCGGCGCGCGCCAGGATCAACTCCGTGGTGTCGCCCTCTTTGTACTCGGCGACACCGACGGTCACGGTAAACGACACTTGCGTATCGGCGTCGATCGCATACGCCAGCTTGCGCTGCTCTTTACACAGTCGCTTGGCCTTCTTGAGAGCCACGCTCGCCGGCGCGCCAGGCATCAGCACGACGAACTCTTCGCCGCCGTAGCGGCCGATGAAGTCGTCTCGCCGAAACTGGTCGCGACAGGTCTGGGCCAGCGCGATCAGCACGCGATCGCCGATCGGGTGGCCATGCGTATCGTTGACGACCTTGAAATGATCGACGTCGATGAGCAGCAAGGAAAAGGGCGCCACGGCCTCTTCGCCGTGGGGCTCGATAAGTCGTTTGAGCTGTAGATCGAACGCCACGCGATTGCCCAGGCCAGTGAGCCCGTCCCGCAGGGCCGCCGAGCGCGCCTGATCGACGGCGCCGCGCAGCTGCTCGACCTCACGATGCAGTGAGCTCATCTGCGCCGTGTCGACCCGACGCTTCTGCACCACGGCCTCGCGCAGCTGCGTGACCTCGTGGTGTAGTTCCTGGCGCACCTGCCGAATGTCGCCGAGCTGCGAAATCCGTTCGAGCCGGCCGGCCTGCGTCTGGACCGCGTGATTGAAATGGTCGTTGTCTTGGCCCAGTGAACGCATGCCGCTGGTCAAAAGCGTGACGATGCGGCGCAACTCGGCCTCGCGCTCGGTGACGTACGTGCGCGCGCGCTTGGCGTAGGCCAGGATATCGGCTTCGCCCTTTTCCAGGGCCGGCTCCAGCTTGGCCGAGAGCTCGTCGGCGCGGACGATGCACGTCAGCTCGTCCATGTGCGCCTTGAGCTCTTCGGATCCGATCTCGGTGAGGTCAAGTGAGAGCTCGCCGATGCAGTCGAGCAGTGCGCACAGGGCCTGCCCGAGGATCTCTTTTTTGGCGAAGGCCTGAGTCGCTCTGCGGTGCGCATCGGCGCTCTGAGGCTCGCGCCAAAACGGGAGGATGGCCATGGTGTTTTACGCGCCGGGCAGGGCGAGCTTGGTCATGGTCGGCGCTTCGCCGCCCTTGACCGCCAGCGACAACGAGATCGCTTTGGCGCCAGGCTTCCAGCGGACGATGACGACGTGGAGACCGGGATAGGCGAGCTCACGCTCGTACGTAATCGCTTCGCTGCTGACCCCCTTGACGAGCAAAGGCAACCCGACGGCGGGTGCGCCGCTTTCATCGCGCAGCTCGACCGAGATGCGACCGTAACCGTCATGCAGATCGGCGAACTCGACGTGCGACACGAACTTGTAGGACTGCTTCATGCGCGGCACGGCCAAGGGCGACGAGGCGCCGCTGGTCGCGTCGAGCGCGCAGCGCACCGTGTGATCGAGGCGCCGATCGAGTCGCACCGCCGAGGCCGGCGTCAGCCCACGCTCATCGAACCCGCAGTAAAGACCGTTCATCGGCTCGACAATCGAGTAGCGCGGCGACTCGGTCGAGATGGTCACGACCGAGACTTCGATCGGAGCCACCTTCGAAAAGACGCCCTCCATGCCGTCTTCGTCGACGGCCGCGACACGAGCGAAGTAGGTACCGGCCGTAACACTGGGCGCAACGAAACGACTCTCCGTGGCGGCCAGGTGCTGATCGAGCGCCTCGTCATCGAAGTGCGAGTCAACCCCCAGCTCGACGTGCCAGCCGTGCGTCGGCGTGGCGAGAGCAAACTGCCCTTCGATGCGGACCAGACCGCCGGAGCTCAAGACCAGCCGAGGCGGCGCGGCGCTCCAGCTCACCGCCTGCGACAGTGGCTTCGGAGTTGCGGATCCGCCGGCGATCCTGACGCCGAAGCCAGCAGCGACGGAGATCTCCTCGCCGCCGTTGGCGCGTACCCGTGCCGAGCCGCGCCGGATTGCGACGCGTGTGACGCCGCCTTGGACCGTGATCTGCGCTTCGCCATCGGTGATGGCAACCTTGCCCGAGGGCGTCGCGAAGCGCGCCGTGCAATGGTCGGCCTCGCACTGCGCGGTGACACCACCTTCGGTCACCAGGGTTACGTCGCCAACCACGACCTCACTTTTGGGTGCGATCTGGATGCGCGCTCCTTCGGAGGAGACGAACGCAGCTCGTCCACCTTCGATCGTGGAGACACGGGCGCCAGTCGTGATGGCCCGCCCGACATGCCCGTTTCGGCCGTCGATTTTGGCCTGCTCGTTGGTAAAGGCCAACACGGCGTCGCCCCTGGGCACCGCTGCTAGAGCCGGCCCCGCCATCGTCAACATCAAGAGCACAAAGGTGGATTGGTTTCGCATGTTCAATCGGCTCCCGTCGGTGAATGCGTCGGGTCGTCGTACGCGGAGGCATGCTCATGCTGCGCGTCATCGCGCGCCTCGCGTCGCTCCACCAGCGCGATGACCACCTCTTTGAACAGCTTGAGGCGATCGGTCGGCATCTGGTCGAGCGCAAGCGCCACGTCGTCAAACCAGCTACGCATGTCCACCGCATCGACCGTGCAAAGGAGAACTTGAGCGCTTGTCGGCGGGCGCTCACCGGTCCACTCTGGGTAGCCGAATGAGCACACATCCACCTTCGCCACCCTCGGCACCGGCGTTCTTGAGCTATTCGCCGGTCGCGCTCGCCTTCGGCACCAGCGGCCTGCGCGGGCTGGTCAAAGACATCACCGATCTCGAGACCTACATCAACGTCAAAGGGACGCTGCACTATCTGGTCGAGGTCGGCGACATCGCTCAGGGCAGCACGATCGCGCTGGCCGGCGACCTGCGCCCAAGCACCGACCGCATCGCGCGCGCCGCAGTCCGTGCCATTGTCGACAGTGGCGCGGCAGTCGAATATGCCGGCAAGATCCCGACCCCCGCGCTGATCGCCCACTGTCTTTTGACCGGCCGCGCCGGCGTGATGGTCACCGGCAGCCACATTCCGTTCGACCGCAACGGCATCAAGATCAACAAACGCGTCGGCGAGGTGCTCAAGAGCGACGAGCCAGGGATCCTGGCGGCGGTCGAGCGCGTTCGCGCCGAGGAGTACGGACGCAGCGCCGCGGAGACAGCGTTCGACGCAACCGGCATGTTGCGCGATGCGCCGATGCTGCCCGCCGTTTCATGGTTGGCCGAAGAGGAATATGTCGCGCGCTATGTCGACAGCTTCGCCGCGGGCGGATTGGCCGGCCGACGCATCGTCATGTATCAACACTCGGCGGTCGGACGCGACCTCGTGCCGCGCATTTTGCGTGCGCTCGGCGCAGAGGTGATTCCTGCCGGGCGCTCGGATACCTTCATCCCGATCGACACCGAGAACATCACTGACGAAGAGCTGGCGAAAATGGAGTCGCTCGTGGCGGCCCATCTGCCGGTTGACGCGATCGTCTCGACGGATGGCGATTCGGATCGGCCGCTGGTCGTGGCTGTTTCGCCTGCCGGGCGCGCCCGCTTTTTGCCCGGCGATCTTCTCGGGCTGGTGACCGCGCAATATCTTGGCGCCGGGTCTGCGGTGGTGCCGATCAGCGCCAACGATGCAGTCGATGCGCGCCTCGGCGAGCGCGGAATCGCACTGCACAAGAGCAAGATCGGCTCGCCCTACGTCATTGCTCTCATGAACCAGCTCGCCAAGGCGCACTCGACGCGTGTCGTTGGCTGGGAAGCCAATGGCGGCTTTCTGACCGGCAGCGACCTCACTGTTGCGCACGGCACCTTGCGTGCGTTGCCTACGCGCGATTCGATCCTGCCGATCCTGGCCAATCTGTATGCCGCCCGGGACGCGGGTGTCGATCTGGCGACGCTCTGGGATCGCCTGCCTCAACGTTTCGGTCGCGCCGGCCTGCTCGACCAGGTGCCGGTCGTGGTGGGCCGGGCCATTTTGCGCGAGCTTGCGCCCGCGGACGCAATCGATGCTGCGTTGGTCGCGCGCTTTTTTTCTCCCGCGGACGGGTTCGGCCAGGCCATCGGTGTCGACACGCTCGACGGCGTGCGTCTCTATTTCGACAATGGCGACGTCGCGCATGTCCGGCCATCGGGCAACGCGCCGCAGCTCCGGATCTACGCCAACAGCAACACGCAGGCGCGCGCGGACGAAATCGTGGCAGTCGCGCTCCGCGAGCCAGATGGAATTCTGCGCGCTCTCGAACGGGCGTTCTCTTGAGAAGGAGCGGTGATGAGTCTTCGTGATCGAATTTCCGCCGAGGAATGGCAGCAGCGCGTCGACCTCGCCGCCGCCTATCGGTTGGTCGCGCACTATCGCTGGGACGACCTGGTGTTCACCCACCTGTCGGCGCGCGTGCCGGGGCCGGACCATCATTTTTTCATCAACCCGTACGGCATGCTGTTCGACGAGATCACGGCCTCGTCGCTGGTCAAAGTCGACCTCGACGCGCGCAAGGTGGAGGACTCGCCTTACGACATCAATCCCGCCGGCTTCACCATTCACAGTGCGATTCACGCCGCGCGCGAAGATGCCAAGTGTGTACTACACGTGCACAGCCTCAACGGCATCGCGGTCTCGGCGTGCAAGTCCGGAGTCTTGCCGCTGTCACAGCAATCGATCTTCGTGCTGTCGTCGCTCGGCTATCACGACTACGAAGGCGTCGCCCTGCGCGACGACGAAAAGCCGCGCTTGGTTCACGACCTGGGCGACAAAAATTTCCTGATGTTGCGCAATCACGGGCTTCTGACGGTCGGCGAAAACGTCGCCGATGCATTTTTGTATCTCTATTTGTTCGAATCGGCCTGCCGCATTCAGGTCAGTGCGCAGGCGATGGCCGCGGACGACGCGCTCATCCACATCGATTCGCGAATCGTCGCTGGCGCGCAGGCCATGGCCAAGCAGGTGACGCGCGGTCTCGGGGGCAATCTGGCCTGGCCCGGTCTGCTCCGCCGACTCGACCGAATCGACCCCAGCTACAAAACCTGATCCCAGAGAAACAGATGCGACCCGCTCATCTGCGCGCCCGGCACCGCGAGCTCGGCTGCCGGCTTCAGCGTGGCCGTCGAGAAAAAGGCCAGCTCGGCGCCCTTGCCGTGCGAGACCGCGAAATGGCGCTGATCGCGCGTGACGACCACACCGCGCGGCATGAACAGCTCGACCTGTCCGAGCGGCTTGCCGTCGAGCGTCCAGAAGGTCAGCAACCCCGCGTCCGGGGTGGTCGTCGCCACGACTCTCGATCCCTCGTGCACGGCGACGCTCAGCGTTTCGCCGACTAGGCGGCCGATCGTCGGCGCGGGCTCGGTCAGCGTGTGGGGCGGCTTTCGATGCGGCCGGACCGTGATACCGCCGAGATCGGTCGTCGGAAGGCCAAAGCGCGGCGCCGAGACGACCACCAGATCATGCGCGCGCGTGTAGGCGAGATGGCCGGCGTTGATGCGGCCGCTGGGAATTGGGATGGTCTCGAGCAAGTGGCCCGATGCCGCCGAGACCAGCGCGACATTCGGGGCTGTGCCATCGACGCGTCCGCCGCCATTGGTGATCGCCAAGACGCGGCCATCGTCGACGAGCTGCACGTCATGCGGCGCGGCGCCGAAGCTGGGTAGCTCGCCGATGATCGACAGCGTCTGCGCGTCGCGTACGACAATCAGACCCTGTTGAGTCGCCAGCACGGTTTCGGTCGCAAACAGGCGCTTGCCGTCGGCCGAGAACACGCCGTGCCCGTAGAATTGGCGATCGACCGTGGTCTCGATGACGCGCAACCGGCGACCTGCGACCAAGTCCAGCTCACACGCTCCCGTGCCCTTTTTTTGAAACAGTGCGGCGCGCGCCGGATTGCGCGGATCGAGCGCCAGTCCGTGGCCGTGAAAGTCGAGCGCGATGGAGCGGATCAATCGACCTTCGTGGTCGACGACGGACAGCGAATAGGCCGGCTTGTTGGTGATCCGATTGACGGTTTGGAACGCGCCGATGATCGCCGTGGCCGGCACGGTGCTCGCGCGCGCCGAGCTCCGGAGCAGCACGCTCGTCGCGGCCGCGGCCGCACCGACGACAAATTCTCTACGCGTGAAGCTCACGGCCGAATCAGCCTAGCTGCCTTGGGGCTTTTGGTCGAGTGCCGCCGTCTCGGCCCGCGACAGTCGATCATCGTGGTCGATGTCGAGCGCCTGCATCACCAGCTCCGCGATCACGGCCGACGGCGGCTCCGCGATCGCCGCCGAAATCGCCAGCGCGATCTCGCCTTGGGTGACCGTGCCGTCGTGATTGGCGTCGACGCGATCAAACCCGCCGAGCTGCTTCCACAAAGACTCGGCGAAGGCGCGCACCAGCACATGCTTGATCTCGCGTCCGCTCTCCCTGGGTGGCACGCGCTCCGGATTCGCCTTGGCAAATTGCAACAGCGGCTCTTGATGGTCCAATCCACTAAACAGATCGCGAATCAGCGCCACGCGATAAAGGCGCTCGCCGTCGAGCGGCGCGCCGCCGACCATGGTCACTGCATTGCCCGCACCGACGGCCATGCGATCGTCGACTTGCAAAAAGCCGCCCGACTCGGCGGGGGCCTCGGAGCGCGCCGCCGCCACTGCCGCGCTCAACACGCTCCCCGGCAGCTTGGCCACGACGACGTCGTTGTCGAACGGCAGCTCGGCCTTGAGGTCGGCGTAGGTGACATGCTGCAGGTAATCGCGGTTGGCGCGAATCCCGCCGCCATTGATGATGCACGCCTCGGCGCCGAGTGCATCACGGATGGACGAGCACAGGAGAGTCCCCAGGGACGTCTGCTGCATGCGCGCTCCCACCGACGACAGAGTTTGCCCCGGTGCAAGCTTGACCACGGTGGCATGCTCGAGCGCGTGCACCGGTGACATATGCGAGTCGACCAACGCGCGCAGCCGAGCATCCTCGGCATACGCCGCCACGTCCTCGAGCCTGACCTGCACGCGCGGCGCGCGTTTGGAGCCCGGCGCCCAGATCAGATCGACGATCACGGCGTGCACGGCATCGACGCCGGCCTTGACCAGGTGCGTCCCGTCGATCTCTTCGAGAAAGACCGTGTGCTCGTGACCGCCCACGATGACCGGAAACGGCGGCTCGCGCTGCTCGCGTGCCAAGCTACGGTCGTCGACAACGCTCTGGTGGGTCAGCGGAATCACGCAATCACAATGCTGCTCTGCAATAAGCTGTGCCGCGAGCGAGCGCGCGGTCGCGTTGGGCGGATCGAGCGTGCTCCCGGCGAACGGATGGTGGCGATACGCGGCCTCATCATCCATCACCACGCCGAGCAGGCCGACGCGCACCGGACCGACGTCGACCACGTCGTCGCGACGAAGGCGGGCGTCGAAGTGGGGCACGTTGCTGGCCAGCCAGACGCCGTGAAATTCGCCGATCCTTTCGTGCAGCGCTGAAATCGGGATGTCGTCTTCGTGATTGCCCATCGTCACGTGCGTAAAGCCAATGGCGTTGAGGCAGTCGACCATGCCGCGTCCGGCATCGAGCCCCGAAAGCAGGCTCGGAGCGACGAAATCACCGGCCAGCGTCACCAAACAAAGGTCGGCCGGATCGACGCTGCGATAATGCTCGACGAGGGTCGCCAGGCGCGGCAGGTTTTCCAGTGTGTAGACGTCGTTGACGCAAACCAGGCGCAGTCGGGGCTCGGCATTCGAAGCAGACCGCATCATGCATATGACTTACAATGCGGCGCTCGCGGACGTTGGTTTTTTTGTTTCCCGTCGCTTGGAGTATCTGCAGATGCACAGTCGATGGCCCGCGTTTCGCTGTTTTTTGTCGGCTTCGTCGGCGCCGACTGCGCCCGTCCGCGCGGCCGTTCTGTTCGGAGGGGGGACTTCATGAACGACACGCGGAGCGCGACTTCGATCACCGCCAGCCCAACTGGGTCACAGAGGCGCTGGGTACGATCGACAAAGTCAGCGGCCGCTGACTTGCGTGCCTGGGCGGCGACACTCGTGTTTGCGTGGGCTGCCGTTGGCGCCGCGGCCGAACCCACCGCCCCCGAGTCCTCGCCGTCGCCATCGCCGCCAGCGGTCACTCTCGCCGCACCGCCCGCGCCGCGAAATCGCGCTCCGGTCTATCAACTCCATACGGTGATCGACACCGCGGTGCTGCTCGGCGGCGCGGCGCTGTGGATCACGCCTGTTTTGGTGGTCGGAAACACTGCGGCGGGACCAGCGTGCGATCCGTGCGACGCGGCAAAATTGAACGCGCTCGACCGCACGGCGATCGGGCTCGGCAATCCGCACGCGCGACAAGCGGCCAACGCGTGGCTCGCACTGCCTGGAATCTATGCGATCGCCGATATCGCCGACGTTGGCGGCCGGCACTGGCGCTCGTACCTTTCGGACTTCGTCGTGATTGCCGAAACCCTCGCATGGGATGGCGCGTTGCAGGAGATTGTCCGACGGGCGGTGCGCCGGCCGCGCCCGTATTTGTACACGCCCGGGCTCTATCTCGACGAGCGCAGCTCGCCCGACGCAACCTTTTCATTCTATTCGGGCCACACGTCGGCCTCGTTCGCGGTGGCCGCCTCATTTTCCTACACGTACATGGTTCGCCATCCGCGCTCGCGCTGGACTTGGGCGGTGTTCGCCACGACGATGACCCTGGCGTCGGCCGAACCGGTGTTGCGCGTCTTGAGCGGAGATCATTTTCCCACCGACGTGTTGGTCGGAGCCGTGATGGGCACCGCCATCGGCCTGTTGATTCCTGCGCTGCACCGGTTGCGCATGCCGGCCGCGATGGCGCTGGTGCCGACCAGCGGTGAGGGGCACGCGGCGCTGTCGCTCGTCGGCCGCTTCTGAAGCGCTAACGCTGCAGCGCAGTTTGCCGCGCTTCGGCCAGGATCTGCGCCATGAAATGCACCAACCGCCACTTGTCAATCAGGCGTGGCTCCTTCATCTCCACGTGCTGAATGGCCGGACTGATCAGAATCTCGCGCAGCGTCGAGGCTGGCGTGTCGCGCGCCAGCCAAAGCGTCTCGGTCGCCGGAATCACCGTGTCGCCCGCGCCATGAAGCAAGTAGACATGCGCGCGCAGCCCGCCGAGATGATCGTGCGGCGACACCTGGGCCATCTCGCCCTGCCGCCCGTCGACTTCGCGAAGAAGCTCGGCGCGCAACGGGGCGATGTCTGCCGCGAATAGCCGATCGATCTTGCCCCTCGAAAGTGGGCTGAGCGATTTTTCCGCGTCGCGCGCAGCGTCGTGCTCCTCCCAGAGCCAGTCCTTCAAAGCCTCACGTGCCCCGGGGACGTCGGCCGCCGGAAAAAAATCCTCGGCGTTCGAGTACACGAGAACGGTGGCGCCGTACTCGTGCGCTTTGATTTTCGGCGAGTCCGACGATGGTCCGGCCAGCGGACCGGAGATTTCGTTGGTCGCGAAAAAGCGCGACACGCGCGCCAGTGAGTCATGGGCGCCGATGGCCACGACGTAGCCCGCATCATCGGCGAAGCGCGCATCGGCAGCGGCCAGGAGCGCCACGCCGCCGCCGAAGCTCATGCCCATCAAGCCGACCTTCTGCGCACCCAGCCGGGCTTCGAGGGCTTTCATTGCGGCACCGACCGTCTCGGTCGACGCTGGCGCGACGTGATAGTCGCTCAGCTCCGCGACCGCCGGGGTCATGACGACGACACCGGCGCCAGCCAGCGCGCGCGCGAAGCGAACCAGCCGCGGCTCGTCGATGCCTTTGCGATGGATGCCATGCACCATCACCAGCCCCGGCGCAGCGCCGCCGCCGTTCGGCGGGAGGTATAAGCGTGCAGCTACAGTCCGCGACGCCCCACCCGGGCCGGGCACCTCGAAGGTAAAGCCGGTCTCGTCGACAGGAGCGTCGGCCTTGACGTCTGCAAAGATAGCCAACAGACGGAACGCGCGCAGGTGATCGATGGTCGGCCGTATCACGCACAGCGGCAGCACGAGCAGCAGCAACAGCCAGCGTTTCCGCCGCCGCTTCGAAGTGAGCCTACCCATGGCGCCATCTTGACGGAGTGAACGGCTCTCCGGAAGCCACGGATACTGAGCTCCCGACGAGGCGTGGTAGGGTGCGGAGCTGTGCGGCAGTCACTGCTTGTGCTCGGCTTTTTTTTCGCCGCCTGCGGCGCGTCGTCGAACCGCGCGCGACCGGACGCTGGCACGCCGGGCGATGGCGGTGCTTCCGATGCGTCGGCGCTCGATTTCGCGACACCGATCCCAGACGCGCTTAGCACCGCGGATGGCCTGGGCGACAGCGCGCTGCCGCTCGACCAGGGCCTCCTCGACGGCGGGCCGGATCTGGGCGGCAGCTACGGCGGAACGCCAGGAAACCTGCGCATCGCCAGCGCCAACCTGACCAGTGGCACGGCCCAATCCTACGACCCGGGCGCCGGGCTGCACATTTTGGAAGGCTTGCGGCCCGACGTCGTGCTCATTCAGGAATTCAACTACGGAGCCAACACCGACACCGACGTGCGCAAAATGATCGACAAGACGTTCGGCCCCACCTTTTCCTATTTTCGCGAGAGCGGCGCGCAGATCCCGAACGGTGTCGTGAGCCGCTGGCCGATCATCGCCAGTGGCTCGTGGGTCGATCCGCAAGTTTCCAATCGCGGCTTCGCGTATGCCGAAATCGCCCTGCCGGGCGCGCACCATTTATGGGCGGTCAGCTTGCATCTACTGACGTCGACCGCCACCGACCGCGCCAAAGAGGCCACGTCCGTGGTTGCTCACGTCAAGGCAACGGTTCCGAGCGGCGACTACCTGGTCATCGGCGGCGACTTCAACACCGGCGTCCGCAACGAAGCTTGCGTCACGACGCTGGCGCAGGTCGTCGCGACAGCGGCGCCCTATCCCAACGACGGAAGCAACAGCAACACCAGCGGAACGCGCAGCAAGCCGCACGACTGGGTGCTGCCGGGGAGCGGGCTTGAGCGCAGCCAGGTTGCGACGACCATCGGGGCCAACACCTTCCCAGCGGGGCTGGTGTTCGACAGTCGCGTCTACAAGCCGCTCAGCGACGTCCCACCGGTCGTGGCGGGCGACAGCGGGGCCCCCAACATGCAGCACATGGCGGTGGTCAAAGATTTTTATTTGCTGCTGCCCTTACCCTCTCCGTCGCCGTCCCCCTCTCCGACGCCACCTCCGCTATAGACGCCGCCGGCGTCGGATGAGCTTTACAATGGGGCGGGCTAGGATCCCCGGCCCATCTACCTTATTTGGGGGCGACTATGAGGGCTGTTGCTGCGCCGCGCCCTAGCCGCCGCCGAGCCCGACGCTGAATTTCTCGCGTTCGAGATTGAATCGCTCGTCGAGCCTCACCTTCCAGGTTTCTTCGACCAGGCAAAGGCCCATCGGCGTGATGGCGCTGACCAGCGCGACATCGACGATC
>JBBQIO010000019.1:0-13838 GCA_038325015.1 Polyangia bacterium | reverse complement strand
GCTGCCCGGACGCGTACCCACCAGAGCACCGTTTCGGTGGTCGTCAAACACCTGGTGGAGCAGGGTCTAATCCGGCGCCAAGTGTCGAGCGTCGATGCGCGGCGAATCTGTCTCAGCCCAACAGCGGCCGGACGCGCTCGTCTAGAGCGGGCGCCGATGGCCGCGCAGGAGCAGCTCATCGAGGGTGTCAAGCGCTTGCCGCCCGGCGAACAGCGCGCGCTGGCGGGCTGCCTGCGCGCACTCGCCGAGTCGATGCAAGTGGATGGTGAGCCGGCCGTGATGTTCTTCGAGGAGCCCCATCTCCGGCCTACCTCGCGCACGGGGCGCCGCCATGGCTGACTCCGACAGCCGGTTCAAGTCGAAAGCCAAGGCGCTCCCGATCGCGCCCTCGCTCGGCCCCGCACTCGAGGCGACTCATGTGCGCCGACCTGCGACCGCTCTTGACCGACGGGTGATTGCGATCTGTGGGCTCGCGATCCTCGTAGCGGCGGTCTCGGCGATCGTCGCCCAGGCGCTCATCCGGCTCATCGGCTTGATCACAAACCTGGCGTTCCACGGTCGCGTCTCCTTCACTTTGTCGTCGCCCGCCGGCAATCACCTTGGCGTCTGGGTCGTCCTCGTGCCGGTCGCGGGCGCGCTCATCGTCGGGCTCATGGCACGCTATGGGTCCAAGGCGATCCGCGGTCACGGCATTCCGGAAGCGATGGAGCAGATCCTCAAAAACGAGAGCCGCATTCCGCCTCGCCTCACGTTTCTGAAGCCGCTGTCTGCCGCAATCTCGATCGGCACGGGCGGCCCGTTCGGTGCCGAGGGCCCGATTATCGCGACGGGTGGCGCGCTTGGCTCGTTCCTCGGGCAGCTGCTTGCGACGACGGCCATTGAACGCAAGACCTTGCTCGCCGCCGGTGCGGCGGCAGGCATGGCGGCCACCTTCGGGACGCCGGTCGCCGCAGTCTTGCTCGCCGTGGAGCTCTTGCTGTTCGAATACCGGCCGCGTTCGCTCGTGCCGGTATCACTCGCCGCGGCGGTTGCCACCGCCATTCGCATCGCCTTCAGCGGAGCTGCGCCGATCTTCGCAATGCCCGAGCTCGTGCAACCCAGCGGCTCCGCGCTCGCCGGCTATGTCGGCATCGGCGCGATCATGGGCCTCGTCTCGGTGGGTGTTACGCGCGCGGTCTACGCGGTCGAAGATCGTTTCGAGAAGCTCCCCATCCACTGGATGTGGTGGCCGGCGATTGGAGCGGTCGCCGTCGGCGTGGTCGGGTACTTCGCGCCTCGGACGATGGGGGTTGGCTACGACAACATCGACGACATCCTGACCGGGCAGCTGGTCGGTCGCGCGCTCGTCGTGCTGACTGTGCTCAAGCTCGTCTCCTGGGTCGTATCCCTTGGCAGCGGCACGTCGGGCGGCACGCTGGCGCCTCTGTTCACCATTGGCGGCGGGGTGGGCGCGCTCCTCGGTCAGCTCGTCTCTTTTGTCGCTCCCGGGGTCGGTGTCGATGTGCGCTTGGCTGCGCTCGTCGGAATGGCCGCTACGTTCGCCGGCGCTTCCCGCGCCCTGCTGGCGTCTGTGGTGTTCGCGTTCGAGACCACTCGGCAGCCGATCGGTCTGCTGCCGCTCTTGGGCGGATGCACTGCTGCCTTCCTCGTCTCGTGTCTACTCATGGAGAACACGATCATGACGGAGAAGATCGCGCGTCGCGGGGTCCGCGTCCTGGCCGACTACAGCGTCGACTTCCTCGACCAAGTCCGCGTGCGCGACCTGGCGCTGCGCCCTGTCGTCACACTGCCTGGAGCGCAAACGGTGAACGCCACCCGGATCTGGCTGAGTGAAGGCGGCGAGGGCACAGACCACAACGGCTATCCGGTCGTCGCGTCCGGTGGCCAGCTCATCGGCGTCGTGACCCGCCGGGACCTCACCGCCTGTACCGACGGCGAGACGGCCCTCGCTGAGCTCGTGGAGCGAGCCGTTCGAGTCATCTACGAGGACAGCACGCTGCGCGATGCTGCCGACCTGATGGCGCGCGAGCGCATCGGCCGTCTGCCGGTCGTCACGCGAGAGGCGCCATCATGTGTCGTCGGGATCGTCACCCGAAGCGATCTTGTGAATGCCCACGGCCAGCGACTGCGTCAGGGGGATCGAGATCGCGGATTTCTCCGCAGCTCACGACCATGAGCGGGCCCCGGGTCTGTCCTCAAAGTCTGGACCGAGTCGGGCGTAGGCCGCAGCTCGGATCGCAAGGCACGATGAGGGAGCTTGCCTGTCGGCCAGTGACCGAGGAAAAACGAAGCGAGGCGACCGAGGGCACGCTCGACGACAGGAGGACTTTGCGGACAGACCCCAGCGCGCCGAACCGTTTGCACCGCGGCTGCAAACAACGATTTACGGCGCCGGGCGAGCGCACCAAAGACGCATGACCGATCGCGCTCCGCTGCGGGTCCTCGCGCTCTTGCGAAAATATGGATGGAACGCGACGTCGTTCCAGATCCTCGACACCGGTTTCGAGTACTGGTTCGATGGGGACGATGCCTGTGTGGCGTACGTCGATACGGGCGGCGCATGGGTCGTCGCGGGGGCGCCGATCACGGAGCTCTCGCGACTCGAGGCCGTGGCCGCCAACTTCGCGGCCGCAGCTCGCCGCCATCAGCGCCGCTGTCTGTTTTTTGCAGTCGAACCCCGGCTTGCATCGGCGACAACGCTGTCTCTACTGCACATCGGTGAGCAGCCTTTGTGGGATGCGTCGAAGTGGAGCGCAACCATTCAGCGTACGGCGAGCGTTCGTCAACAGCTCGCCCGCGCCCGTCACAAAAAAGTCACGCACCGCGCGATCTCCTCCGAAGAAGTGGCCGGCGGCCCTGCGCGCGACGCGATCGACGCGTTGATTCGTCGCTGGCTCGACGAGCGTCGGCTCGCACCCATGAGCTTTCTCGTGGGCCGCCAACCGTTCCGGTTCGTCAACGAGCACAGGTACTGGATTGCCGAGCGAGAGGGCGCGGTCGTCGGCTTTCTCGACGCCGTGCCCGTGTTCGCGCGTCGCGGCTGGCTGTTCCAGAGCTTCATTCGTGACCCATTGGCTCCCAACGGAACCGTGGAGCTGCTCATCGACACCGCAATGCGCACCGTCGCTGCGGAGGGATGCCGACACGTGACCCTCGGGCTCGCTCCGTTGGCGGCCGCGCAAGGGTGGCTCCGGCTAACTCGAGACCTGTCCAAAGCCCTCTACGACTTCGGCGGCCTCCATTCGTTCAAAGCGAAGCTGCGACCAACGGCGTGGGATCCGATCTACCTGGCGTACCCGCGCGGTACATCCAGAACGCTCGCGCTCTACGACGCGCTAGTGGCGTTTGCTGGCGGCAGTCTCATCCGATTCGGGGGTGCCACAGTGCTGCGCGGCTTGGTCGGCTCTCTTAGTGTTTGAGGCCGAAGGTGCCGGCGAATCGCTCGGCCAGATCGACGCAGTCGTCGGTGGTGAGCTCGGTCACTGGGTAAAGGACGTGCAGTGCCGCTCCATAGGCCAGATCGGCGCCCAAATAGGCCGCGGTGTCGGCTAAAAAAAGCGTGCGGCGCGGCTCGACGTAGCGCGACGGATAGGTCCGGTCGGCGGACACGGTCACGCCCGGCCACAGGTCGGGGCGGTTGAGCAGCGCCTGCGGCACCAGCTCGACGTTGAGTGGCAGCGGCGCCATCTTGGCGGCGACGGCGCGCACCGCGGGCGGCGATTGCGCGGCGAGAAATGCACGCAGCCGCGGCACGATCCGACGGTATGCATCGCGCATCGCGGTGGCGTCGCGCGGCACCACCGATTGGACGCGAATCCCGTCGCTGGCAAAGGTCTGATCGGTGCCCATCGCGACGCCCGGCAGGGCATACGGCTCGGGCCACTGCGCCGTCTTGTGGAGCGGCTTGACGACGGGTACCGGCCGCACATCGACGACGCGCGCGTGCAGCCGCCACCAGGCGGCGCCGCCGCCCACGACCACCGCCGATCCGAGCGCGACCGCGACGGGCAAGAGCCAGCTCGGCCAGCTGCGCGGAGTCGTCACCGGTACGCTCGGCGCCGGCCCGGCCTCGACGACCACCCCTTCGAGCGCGGCGATGAATGCGGCCGCGTCGGCGAATCGATCGTTGGGATTCTTCTGCATCGATCGGCGGAGCACCCGCTCGAGCGCCGGCGGAACGGCGACGCCGAACGTCGCGAACGGAGGCAGCGACTTGTTGATCTGCTGCTGCATGATCTCGAACTGGTTTTCGCTGTCGAACGGCGTTCGCCCGGCCAACGCTTCATACAATGTGATGCCCAACGAGTAGAGATCCGACCGCGGGTCGAGCGCCCGGCCGCGCACCTGCTCGGGCGACATGTAGCGCACCGTTCCCATGGTCTGGCCCGTCGAGGTCAGCCGGGTCTGGCCTAAGATCTTAGCGATGCCGAAGTCGGTCACCTTGATCACGCCGTCGGGCCGAATCAGCACGTTCGACGGCTTGATGTCGCGGTGAATGACATTGCGCTGATGGGCGTATTCGAGCGCGCGCAGCACCTCGAGGCCGATCCGCTTGACCTCGGCCGGCTCGACCCGGCCGTTCGTGTGGATCAGGTGCTCGAAGGTCACACCCGGCACGTAGGTCATGACGATGCAGAAGCGCCCACCCTGCTCGGTCAGATTGTTCAGCCCGACGATATTCGGGTGATCGAGCAGCGCGAGCACGCGCGCCTCCTCGACAAAGCGCGCCTTGAGATCGTCGTGCACCGCGAGCTCGGGCGGCAAAATCTTGATCGCCACCTCCTGGCCGGTCAGGCGGTGCTGCCCGCGATACACGACGCTCATCCCGCCGGAGCCGAGCACCGACTTGAGCTCGAAGTCGAGGATGCGCTGCCCGACCAGGCGCTCGGGCCCTTCGAGCGCGTTGGGCGCTGTCTCGCTCGAGCCGGTGTCGGCAGTTTCGCTGGGGCCAGTCGTGTCCATCGTAATTAAAATTTGCCTCCCGAGAGCGCCTACCCCATCCTACATGTAGGACCACACATCACATCAACTGGCTAGGAGCGCCCCATGAGCTTCCGCGATCACCGTCGAGAGCGCCGCAATCCGATCGACATCGTCTTGAACAAGTATGTCGACGGCGACCCGCACATCTGCCGCGCCGTCAATGTCTCGTCGGGCGGCATGCTCTTGTACAAGGTGTTCGAGCCCGACATGCCGCAGAGCGAAGTTTCGCTGGAGTTCCAGCTGCCCGGGTCGACGCGCATCCTGCGGGTCGACGGAATCATGCTCGCCGAGCATCGCTGGGCGCGCGCCCACGGCGTGCGCTTTACCCGCATGGCCGACGAAGATCGCCAGCTGATCGACGCCTTCGTCCGCGGCGAGCTGCGCCAAGAAGCCGTTGCTTTGTAGAGCTTCCGTCGTCATCGCACGCGCTCGAGCAGCCGCTCGATCGACAGGGAGGCCTTCCCGCCTCCCCTCGTCGAGTAAAACTCGACGAGCCTCCCCTCCGCCGCGCGCTTCGGCCGCGCGGAAATCGTTCTTCCGCGGCCGAAGCTCGACGAGCCGCCCCTGCGCCGCGCGCTTCCCGCGCGATCACTCGCTGCGTTCAACCGCGTCGTCATCGCACGCGCTCGAGCAGCCGCTCAATGGCGGCGCACACGTCCTCGGGAAATTCCAGTGGCGTGTAGTGGGTGCCGCCGGGCAGAACGGTCAGCGTCGCGTCGGGCAGAAGCTGCTGCATGCGCCGCGCAGCGGCGAGCGGGGTTAGCATGTCACGGTCGCCGGTGACCAGCGCCACCGGGATACGGACGCTGGGGAGAAGATCCCAGGCGTCGTGCTTTCCGAGAGACGCGAGTGTTGCACCGTAAAGATCGAAATCCATCGTAGAGAAGCTGCGCGAAAATTCCGCAAAAAACGCGAGATCAAGCGTCGCGCCGACCATGCCGAGCCGCTGCATCATCGGCAAAAGGCCCTTCCAGGCCACCGCCGCCGTGGTCACGTGGCCGACCACCGGCGCGGCCACCCGCATCAGCTTGAGCGCGCGCGGGATGAGGCTGCGCACTAAACGCCCACCGACGATGGTATCGAAGGGTCGACCGGCGACGCCATTGATCGCCGCCAGGCCAGCAACGCGTTCGGGGTGCCGCCGATAGACCTCGAAGGCCACCTGCACGCCCATGCTCCAGCCGATGAGCACGAAGCGTTCGATATGCTCGGCGGCCAGGATCGCGTCGAGATCGCGCGATTGCGCCGCTGGCCCCAACGTTCCCCGCTGCACTGGACGTCCGGATTGATAAAGGCCGCGATAATCCCAACTCAAGATCGGGTGGCGCGCGGCAAAATGGTCGACCACATACTTCCAGGCGCGGTAGTCGCCGCCCAGGCCGTTGCACAAGATGAGCGGCAGCGCACCGCCATGGGCGACCGCGACGCCGCCGGCCTGATAGCCGATGTCGGTGCCGTCGAAACTGATTGCACGTCGCTGCTCGAGGCTCACGGGCCGAGCATGTTACACCACAAAAGGGCCTCCGACCCGCCAAGCCGGGCCGGCCAGAGGGTGGGAGCAGGTGCGCATCAAACCTTGACACGTTTTCGTCGGCGACCGTACTGTGGCGGCCGTCACGAAAATAGCAACACGGTCTCAAACCAGCAGGCGAAGGAGCTCGCAAAGAGTGGAAGACAACAAAAAGCCCGGGCCGCGTGGTGACATCAGCGATCTCAAGGCGCGCCTTGGACTGAAGAAGGCTGGCGCCGCCGTCCCCAATACCACCCCCGCGCAGGGGCAACCGGCCCAGCCAGCGGCCGCTCCTTTTGCCGCGGCACCTTCCGCCGGACGGCAGCAGCAGGGAGGCGGAGGATACGTGCCGCCGCCGTTTGCGCAGCCCGAGCCTGAGCCGGCGGCGCCCCCCGATCCGCGTCGCGATCCGTTTGCGCAGCAGCAGGCGGCGAACCTGGCGGCGTTCTACGGCGTCGGACAGCAGCTCCCCGGCACCGTCGACGCCGCGCCCGGTGCGCAGATTTCGCCGCCCAAGCCATGGGCCAGGATCGGCGTGTCCGCTGCGGCAGCATTGGTCGTATTCGTGCTCGGACATTCGTGTGGCCGCGTGTACAACAGCCGCGTCGAGTTCAACGAAACGCTCGACCAGGCCGGTCAGATCCGCGCCGAGGTCGACAAGCTCGGCAAGCAGCTCAACACGGTCGCCGACGTGCTCAACGCGTCCAAAGAGACGCAAAAGGGCGCGGCCGACTTCGACATGACTGACAAGCTGGCCGCGCTGAACTTGGCCAAGCCCGACACCTACAAGATTTTCCACACTAATTACGCGCACTTCGAAGACGCCACCGTCGAACGACTCTTTACCTACTACGACCGAACGATTCGCCTGTACGACGACATCCAGCGCCACGCCAAGCGCACCGCCGCCGACAAAGACGCGATCGCCAACTACTCGAAGACCGCCGGCAAGGGCGACAAGCTGTTCGGCGTGACGCTCGACCTCTCCGGACCGATTGCGCTGTCGCACTTCGTCGAGCTCGGTCAGCCGGTGTGTCCGACCGCGGGCGATGTCAGCTGTGCACCGGCGGTGTTGAAGGGCTTCACCTACCGCGAGTCGTCGGGCGGCGCCTGGGGTCAGCGGCCGATCAAGGGCAAGCCCAACGAGACCGTCTTCCCGATGCAGCCGAGCCAAATGTTCAAGGAGATCGCCTCGGGCAACCCGGACGTGCTGGCGTTCAACGACTACATTCGCCGCGTCGCCGGCATCAAGGTGCTGGCCAACGAGCTGGTGGCGGCGCAGAAGGAGCTGTTGACGGACCTCAAGAAGACGACCGACCGGCCGCGCGTGTTCACCTTCTAAGTTCGTTGAGCTGGTTTTTTCGCTTTTACGCTTTATCTGTTTATTTCCTAAAGACTTGGCAGGGCCCCATGAAACGACTTTGGCTCGTTTTTATAGCGTCTATTGTTTTAACCGAACTTCCTAGCATCGCCGCCGGCGACCATCCGGTCTTCGATTTGGTCGCCAACCGCACGCTGGCGCACACCACGTTCGCGCATGGGCTGTACATCGCCGCCGGAGCGCCGAGCTTCGCGCGCTACGTCCATTTTTCCCGCCCGCTGTCGACCTGGCGCATGAACGCCACCGAAGACGGTAAGCGCGTTGCCTTGGCGACGGCGCAGGCGCAGCTGGAGTTCCCGGTCGAGGAGGCGGTTCCGGCCGGCGCTGCGCTTACGCTACGCGTAAAATCGACGGTACGGCAGACCGTCCGCGCGACGATCGGCAAGAGCTCCACGACGCCGGTCACGCTGCAGCCGGGCTGGCAGACGGTCAGCATTTCCTTGCCGGCGCTGGCTGCCGGTGAGCTCCGGCTCACGCTCAATTTTACCGAGGCGGGAATGTTCGGCGCCCAACATGCCGCCGCCGCGGTCGAGTGGTTGAGCATCGGGGCGCGCAGTGCGGTGCCAGAGGCCGGCCTGCCGCGGGCCGACAAGAGCGGGCTTCCCATCGGTGCTGGCCAGGGAGTCGCGTTTTACGTGCAGATTCCGGCCAACAAAGGTGCCCTTGTCGCGCAGGTGACACCGCCGACCTGTGCACTGACAGTACACGTGACCGCGCACGGTCAGCCGACGCTCGACGGGACTGCGAACAACGGCTCGTTCGATCTTGCGGCCCTCGCCCACCGGGTGGCGCGGATCGAGCTGGGCACGAGCTGCCCGGCCGCCCGGGTCTCAGGCGCGCTGACGATGGCCGGCGACGAGCCGGTGCTCGCCATCGCGGACCCGGCCGTCAAGCGGCCGCGCAACATCGTCTTTTGGATGACCGACGACACTCGCTCCGACAAATACAAGCAATACAACCCGAAGACGCGCGTCGAGACGCCGGTCTTCGACGCCCTGTCCAAGACGTCGACACTGTTCGAGGTCGGCTACGTGCAGGGCAACGAATCGCGCGTCTCGCACGCCAGCCTGTGGACCGCGATGTATCCCGCGCAGCACCACTTCATCTCGGAAAAGGCCAAGCTCGATGCGAAATTCGTGACCCTCGCCGAGGTCATCAAGTCGGCCGGGCTGTACACCGCCGGATTGATGGCCAACGGCTTCATCGACGCGTTCTGGGGCTTCGGCGATGGCTGGGACCTACTCAAGAACAACATCCACGACGGCGGCGGGCTCAAGGCCGAGGATCTGGTCAAAGAGGCCACCGACCTCTTGGCCAAGCGCGCCGCGCACGCCTTTTTCATCTATCTCGGCACCATCGACGTGCATGTGTCGTGGCGAGCGCACATGCCGTGGATCGCCAAGTACGATCCCGAGCCCTACGCCGGCCCGTTCGTCAAAGCGTGCCTCGATCCGCAGCTCGACCAGATTGTCGCCGGCAAGCTCAAGGTGACCGAGCGCGACAAGACGCGGATTATCGCGCTCTACGATTCGGACGTCAGCTACAACGATCAGCAGCTCGGCGTTCTGGTGGACGCATTGGCCAAAAGCGGCCACGCCGACGACACCATGATCGTCGTCACCGCCGACCATGGCGAGGAGCTTTGGGATCACGGCCGCATCGGCCACGGCCAATCGATCCGTGAAGAGCTGGTGCACGTGCCGATGCTGATCCACTACCCGCCGCTGTTCCCGGCCCAACGCGTGACCGAAGGCGTCGAGCTGATTGATCTACTGCCGACCATGGCGGAGGCGGTCGGCGCCAAGATGCCGCCCGATGCGCAGGGCGAGTCGTTGATCGCGCTCAGCGAAGGGCGCGGGCGCGGCTATCCGCGACCGGCGATTGCCAGCCAGTACGAGCTGGCGCACAGCATGCGGCTGTCGCGCTGGAAGCTGTGGGTCGGCGGCTCCGGCGATACGCGTCTGTTCGACGCCGTAACGGATGCCGCGGAAGCCAAAGAGCTGACGGCCTCGCATCCGTACGAGCGTCGCTTCGTCGAGGACGCGCTCGGTCTGTGGATGGCCTATCAAGGGCGCTGGAAAAAGACCCGCTGGGGCGTGGCGTCGAATCATCTGCCCGCGCTGGCCGACGATCTCGAGAAATAATCCCAATCCGTTGCCCGCAGCGTTGGTTGACGGTGTGCCGAATTCCGCGCAAGTTCGCTCTTAGGCCCCGTGCATGAACCTTCGGCTTCTTCCACGTTGGCACTTGGCGCTGCCGCTGGTCCTGGCCACGGTTTGGGGTGCGCTTTTACCGTGGATTTCGTCGGGCGTGTGGTCCGCCGGCGGCATGTCGTCGGCGGCGCCGCCGGTTATGTTGTTGTGGGGCCTGCCGGCGCTGGCCGGGGCAGTCATCGGCATCGCCGTTGGCTCGAGCGCGCAGGCCGGCGTGGCGTCGGCCGTACGCGTGTTGCGCCGGCTTGCGATGGTCGGTTTCGCCGCCGCGGTGCTGCTCGGCTGCGCCTTCGTCCTCTTGCACGCAACCTCGGTCGCCGGCGGCTGTTCGCTGGCTGCGAGCGCGTTCGGCCTGACGCTGCTCGGCGGAGTCGCGCTGTTGCCGCACGGCGCACGCACCACCGCTGGCCCCAACGATCCGGTCAGCACGGCCACCTTGCGTCAGCTCTTGGTCGAGCCGCTGGCCGCGCTCCTGGTCGGCGCCGGCGCGCTCTTCTGTGGCTACATCGTCGGACGCGCCGCTCGGATCGAATCCGGCCTGGCCGACGTCGCGGCCCGCACCCGGGCGGCCGCGCCCGACCTCCAGCTGTCGTCCTCCCTGCCGCATCTGGATGCGCAGTCCACGGTCGCGATCATCGTCTCGGTTGCAGTCATGCTGGCCACAGTGCTGTACCTGGTGTGGCGCAGTATCGAGCCGACCGACCACGAGTTCGAACGGCTTCATCGCGCCGTCGACGCGCTGTCCGAGCCGGACGGGCTGACCCGGCCGATCTACGTCGAGGGCAACGACGAACTGGCGCGCCTGGGCCATTCGCTGGAGCTGTTGCGCGCCCGCGTCGGGCCGACCCTGACCGAGTATCAGGAGGCTGCCGCAGAGGCCGAGTCGGCCGACCGCGAGCGCACCGCGTTTCTCAAGATCGTCACCGCCGCCTTGCGCAAGCCGCTCGAGCAGATTGTCGCCGCCGCCGAGGCGCTGCTCAGCCCTGACGCCGAGCCGCTGGCCAAGGAGCAGGCCGAGGACGTGCGCATCGTCCTGTCGTCGTCTCGCCACCTGACCGACCTCATCGACGAGGTGCTCGACATCTCGGTGATCGCCTCGGGACAGGTCCACCTGAGGGTGGCGAGCTTCGATCTGGCGCAGCTCATCAGCGAAGTGGCCAAGGCGCAGCGACCGCTGGTGCAGCGCAAGAGCGTCGAGCTCCGGCTGTCGATCGCGCCGGCCACGATCATGGTCCGCGCTGACGAGCGACGGCTGCGCCAGGTGGTGACCAACCTGTGCTCGAACGCGACCAAGTTCACCGAGAAGGGCTTCATCGAAGTCGGCACCGAGGTCGATACCAGCGGCACCACCGTCGAGGTCTTCGTGCGCGACACCGGGCCGGGCATCGCTGCCGACGCGATCAGCCGCTTGTTCACCGCGTTCGTTCAGCTCGGCACTCTGAAGCAGCGCGCCTACGGCACCGGGCTCGGTTTGGCGATCTGCAAGCGACTGGTCGAAGCCCACGGCGGTAGCATCAGCGTCAAGTCGACGCTCGGAGAGGGATCGCAGTTCGGCTTCTCGCTGCCGATTGCCGGCCCCGCGCTGGGCGTACCGGGCGTCGTGCTGGCGGATGAGAGCGCCGGCTCGGTCGAGGCGTGCGCAGCGCCGACTCTGACGGCCAGCGCATGATCAAGAGCGCGCGCATCGTCGGCTTCTCCGTGCTCGCGCTGGGCGCGTGGCTGCTCCTCGCGCGCTTTTTGTTCGCCCTCGTACACCCGTCCGACCTGGCGGCGGCCGGGCCCCGCGTTTGGCTCGGGCTCGGGCTGGTTGCCGCATCTTTGGCAGCGCTGGCCGTCGTGGCCTCGGCTCGGGTGCGGTCGCCCATGCAGCGCCCCTCGCATTCCGGGTCACTCGCGGTTCGCCTGGCCTGGCCGGGTGTGGCGACCGTGGCTGCGTTCGCCGTGGGGGGCGCGGTCACCACCACGACCCTAGCGGATCGTTTCGCCCACGACCAGACGGCCACGACCGCCGCCGATGTCGCCCGCTATCTGGTCGATCAGACACGCACTCAGCCGCTGGCGGAGGCCACGGCGTTCCTGCGCGCCCACGCCACCATCAGCGGCTGGTCGGCGATCTGGATCGCGCCCTCCGGACTGCTCCTGCCCGAGGAGAGCGCGGTCAAGGTGGCCAGCTGGCCGAGCGTCGAGATCCCACGGGCCGGCGCGCTTGCGGGCGGACGGCTGCGCGTGGCCTGGCCGCCGCACGTCGATGCGCATTGGCCAGTGGTCGCCATCGCGGTCTTGGTCCTGCTCTTGGCGCTCAATCACTGCACGCTCATTGCGCGGCGTCTGGCGCGCGACATCGCCGAGGTCGCGCGCCAGGTCGCCACAGTCGCCATGGAAGAAGACGACGGCGCCGCCCCACCGCGCACTACGGCATGGTCGACCGAGCTGCGCCGGCTGACCACATCGACCAACACCCTGCTCGACGAGGTGCCGCGCCTGACCATGGCCTCGTTCGTGGCCATCGAGCGGGCCAACGAAGCGCAGCGCTTCAAGTCGCAGTTTTTGGCCAATATGAGCCACGATCTGCGCTCGCCGCTGAACTCGATCTTGGGCTTCTCCGAGCTGCTCATGCGCGGCCTCGAAGGTCCGCTACAACCGGCGCAGCTCGAATCGCTGTCGTCGGTGCACACGCTCGGGCTGGCGCTCTTACGTCTGCTCGGCGAAATTCTCGACACCGCCAAGGCGGAGAGCGGACGCATGGAGCTGCGCCGACAATCGACGGCGCCGGCCGAGCTGTTGCAGCAGGCGCTGAGCGAGACCCGCCGCAGCCGGGCCCCGGGAAGCGCGTTGGTCACGGCCATGGAGCGACTGCGTGTCGAGCTCCAACCCGGCCTGGCCTCGGTGTATGTCGATCCGCTGCGGATGCAGCAGGCCCTGACCCACCTTTTCAACCATCTTCTCGACGAAGAAGACAACAGCCCGATAGAGGTGCGCATCTTCGACGCGACCATCGAAGAGGATGAGCGCCGGAAGCGCTACTTGGTGGTCGATGTGACGTTGCCGGTGACCTCCAGCGCAACCGACGGCGCGCTCGACGATCTGTTCGAGGGCGCCCCGGGTATGGCGAGCGCCGCGGCAACCGCCGGCCGTCTGCGCTTGGCACTGCCGCTGGCGCGCCGCCTGGCCGTCGCTCACGGCGGTGATCTGGTGCTCTTGTCCGAGCCGATTGGCGCCCCGCCGGCGGAGCAGCGACGCCATCTCCGGCTGACCGTACCGTCGGGCGACCAAAGCCAAGTCGGGGGCGCCGGCCGGCGCGACCCAACCCCGCTCTCCATCTCCGTACGGCGAGGGCCGGTGCGCCCCGCGCCCGCCAAGTGAAGCCGTGGACGTGACGCAGCGCCCACCCCATGCTAACGTGAGGTGTTGAGCGTCTCGATGACTCCCATCCCTCTGGAAGCCCCCAGCCCCCACAAAGAGCGTGCCCAGGGCGGCACGATCCTGTTCCGCCGGCTGGAGCGGGCGCTGAGCGAGGTGCTTCGCGGCAAGCCCGAGGCGGTGCGGCTGACGGTGGCCGCGCTGGCCGGTGCCGGCCATCTGTTGATCGAAGACGTTCCCGGTGTCGGCAAGACCACGCTGGCTCGCGCGCTGGCGCGATCCATCGGCGGCACCTTTCGCCGCATTCAGTTCACCTCCGACCTCTTGCCGTCGGACATCCTGGGCGTCAGCATTTTCAATCAAGAGGCGAGCCGCTTCGATTTCCGCCGCG